>JAJRWW010000730.1 GCA_024276595.1 Myxococcota bacterium | reverse complement strand
GGCGTCCACCAGCCGGCAGAGGCTGAGGCTGTGCTCTGCGAGCCCCCCGAGCCGGGCGTGGTGGATGGACTTGCCCGCCGGCAGCCGGCCAAAGGCCTCCATGAAGCGCTGGTCTGCGAGCACCTCGTCGATGAGCCGCAGGAGGTGCGGGTTTTTCACCGAGCTGAGCACCGAGCGCAGCTCGGCGAGCAGCTCCTGGGGTGAGGCTGTGCTCCTGGGCAGGTAGTCCGCCACTTCCAGCTCGTCCTGGGCCACCCGCTCCAGGCTCGCTATGTGGAGCTGCAGCCGCTCCATGTAAAGGACCACCCGCCCCTTGACCCTCACGAAGTCTCCCTCCTCGAAGAGGGCGCCCATCTTCTCCACGTTCTCCCAGGCCCGAGCGTCCAGGTTTCCGGTCCGGTCGGTCAGGGTCAAGCTCAGGTACGGCTTGCCATTTTTCGAAAGCGGCCTGGCCTTGTGGGTGACCAGGTAGACCTCGTGTACACGGGCTCGGTCACCAAGCTCCGCGGTCCATTGTCGGCTCATCGTTGTCTCCAGGAGCGGGTTGGTTTGGGGCAGGTGGAGTCTATCGAGGGGTCTTCCCAGACCTTGGTCCGCGCCGTCTCAGCCACAGCAAGATGGCGAGCGAGAGGAGCAGGGTGCCCGCTGGCGAGCCGTTGGCTCCGCCGGCAGATCTGCAGCGGCACCCGCCGCCCTCCCCCCTGAGGGTATAGTAAGTTGAGTCGGGGTCGGGGTCGGCCCTGGCCACGAAGGTCACCGGCGAGCCCTCGGCGCCGTCCAGGCGGGCCTGCACGGTCTGGCGCCCCGGGACCTGGCCCAGGAGCCAGCGGATGTCGGCCTCCCCAAAGGAGTCGGTCACAACCGCCAGCTCGGTGGTGGAGGCGTCCGAGGTGGAGGTTGGGGCCAGCGCGCCTCCCCCCTGGGTGACCGCAAAGGTCACCTCCACACCCCCGGCGGGCTCGCCCTCGGAGTCGGTCACCCGCACCACCAGCGGCTCCTCCAGCCAGGTGGAGGTCATGGCCCACTGCTGGTCTCCTCCGACCAGCTCCAGGTGCGCCCCCTCGGCGGCGATCACCTCGAAGGGAGTGGACGAGCCGCTCACCGCGCCCTCGTAGGCGAAGAGCTGAACAGCCGGACCCACCTCCCCCACCGCCACCTCCATGGTGACCTGGCCCGCCTCGAAGGGAGGGGTCCGATCCGGTGCCGTGAGGCCACCCAGGGTCTGGAGGCTGGCCACCCCGTTGTAGGTGCCGATGCGCCGCCCCTGGTCGTCAGCGGCGGTGATGGTTACCTGGAAGGGGCGCCCGGACACCTGGGGAGACGAGACCGGGGAGAAGACGAAGCGCCGGGCGGTAAGGACCTGGGAGTACATGACCCGCAGCTCCGCAAGCCGGGGGGAGACGGCGCCGTCGTCGCTTTTCAAGATGGCCTTCACGGTGAGGCTGCCGCTCGCCGCGGGGAACAGGCCCATGGCGTAGTGCACCTGCCAGGCCGGGCTGGACTGGTCGTTCGACCCTGCCGCGAGCCAGTCGTCCCCGTCGAAGAAGTACCAGGTGGCGCCCTCGTCGTCGGAGAGCTGGTAGCGCAGGCTGGACCCCTGGGGCACGAGGGCCGTCTCCAGGAAGGCTGTCCAGGTGTCCACCGCGTAGGGTGCCAGGAAGGTGGGCGTGATCACCTCGCCGCTGTCGGAGAGGTATCTGGGCTCCAGGTCCCCCAGCGAAAAGAGGGGCTCCTGGGCCACCCTGGGTCTGGAGAGCTTGATGGGCCAGAGGTTGCGCTCCGTGTTCGTGGCGCTGTCTTCGAACATGGCCCAGACGGGCTGGTCGCAGGAGAGCTCCTGGCCCGCGGCGACCGCGCCGAAGTAGAGACGGTTGGGGTAGTTGGGGGCGTAGTTGTTGCTGGTCTGGCTGGTGACCTCCGAGCCACCGGAGTCCAGAATGCGGCAGGTGGTGGCGGGCTCGGGGCAGGAGACCAGCAGGTACTGGGCCGCGCGAGGTACCAGGTGGCGGCGTCCCAGCTCCCGCCGGGGCAGGAAGGTCACCGTCTCCCCACCGTCTCCATCTGCCTGGGAGATGGCCATGACCGGAGCGGACGAGATCACGTGCACCGCGTCGCCGCTGCCCTGGGTGCCGGCGGCAGAGAGGGTGCGCACCTGGTCGGGGTCCAGCGTGAAGGTCTCGTGGGTTCCCCCGCTGTACCACACATCCACCGAGGCGGTCTGGGTGGCCACGAGGTAGCTCGTGCCGCTGTTGGCGCCAAAGAGCTCCAGCGCCGGCTCGACCAGGGCGTGGGCGTCGTTGCTCGTCCCCGCGTTCGTGGCCCGGTGGAGGATCAGCACCGGCAGGTCAGACTCCACCCGGAGGACATGGGCGTCCGCCACGTTGGCCGCAATGGTGGCGGGGGTGGTGGCGGTCACGACCTGGGAGGTCACCAGCACGCCGTTGTCGTACACGTCCACGGTGGCGTCTCCAAAGGGCGAGAGCACGTCCAGCTCGTCGTCGTAGCGCATGGCAGGGGAGACGAACAGGGTGGACGCCAGGCCCATGGGCATGAGCGCGTCCGTGTCGTCCGCAGCAAAGGTTCCGTAGAATGCGCCGGTGGCGTTCACGCAGCTCGCCGGCTCCAGCTCCGAAGCAGGGATGGTGGTAGCCTCGCGGGTCTGGAGCAGGCTGGAGCCGGAGCCCCCCACCAGCCCCACGGTGTTGTTGTCCACGAAGCTCTCCACCACCAGGTCCGCCTGAGCCGCGAGGGGGCTCACCACGCACATGCTGGTCCAGCCTGCGGGGTCGGAGAAGAAGATCTCCGGTGTGGAAGGCTCGTTCCACGCGGGGTTGCCGAAGTAGACGTGCACCTGGGTGTCCCCCGGATCGAGCTGGCCCAGCCGGAGCCAGAGCACACCCCTCCTGGAGATGAAGTCCAGCTCCTCCACCCACTTGTTGCTGATGAGGGTGCCCAGGTCCGCCAGCACGGGCAGCAGGTCTCCGCCATCCAGCCGGGCGGCGTCGAAGAGGGTGGCCGGCGCGGCGGAGAGGTCCACCCGCACCGGGTGGTTGATGAGGGCGGGCCCAGGGTTGGAGATGGTCACCACCAGCCGGTAGGGCCAGGCCTCGTCGTACCAGGGGGGTGCCTGCCGGGGGACGAGGTGGGCCTCTCCACCCGAGATCTCTGCCCCGGGGTCGGTCACGTAGGCGCCCACTTGGTCCTCCTGGGGCGACTCGAAGTCGAACAGCGTCTGCTGGGCCATGGCCGGGAGGGGAGCCCACACCAGCAGGCAGCACACGAGAAGCGACGAAAACGTGGTGCGCATGGTCATCCCGGGCCTCCTGAGCAGCCCACCTCCTGGTACTGAGCCTGGTTGTTGTCCTCGATGCACTCGTTGTTGTTACCCGGGCCGTCGCAGAAGAAGCCCGTGTTGTCCACGCAGCCCCGCACCTGGCCCTGGGCCGGCGCCACCGGGGGCGCCAGCCACTGGCAGGAGACCGCCTCGCACTGCCCCGGGTTCAGGGTCTGGGTGGTGACCACGGGCGAGGAGCAGGCGATGGGCGTGGAGGTGGACTCGTCGTAGAAGCTCACCGGGACGCCGGGGCCCACCCGCAGGTCGCCGTCGTTGCACACGCTCGCCAGCACGTCCAGGCTGGTCGGGCAGTGGCCGTGGTCGAAGCCATCGATGAGCAGTAGCAGGTCCGGCGCCGCAAAGACGTTGTAGTCGGGCATGTTCTGTCGGAAGTTGTTGAACGACAGCCAGTTGGCCTGCTCCCCTCCTGGGGGCAGCAGGCCGTCCTCGGTGATGTTGGTCACGTGGTAGGAGTGCTGGTTCCAGATGCGCCTGGTGGGGACCCAGCGGTCGTCCGAGTCGCCCCATATCTGGATGCCCGTGGTGGGGTCGGAGCAGACGGAGCCGCACCGGCTGCCGCACCACCCGTTCTCCACGAAGACGATCTCGGCGTTTCCATCGTTGTCCGTGTCGGCGATGACCGTGTACTCCAGCCTGGTGTGCGAGTGGTTTGGCTGCTCGAAGAGGATCGTGCCGTCGGTGCCCCGGAAGATCCGGAAGAGGCACTCGTCGTTGTAGACCACCTCTGCGGCGCCGTCCCCGTCGAAGTCGAACACGGAGGAGCCAGTGACCCTGGAGGAGCAGTCCTCGTTGGCCACGGCCCAGCGCACTCCAGGGGCCTGGCAAACGGTGCTGCCCGCCGGGGTGGCGTCGCAGGTGGGCAGCGCGTCGCAGCACTCCAGGTCGAAGACCGTGTAGTAGTCGGCCGCCGCAACTCCCACCTCGGCCTCCCCGTCGGCGTCGAAGTCTGCCACCGTGGGGGGGCCGCCCTCGTTCAAGGCACAGTCGATGTGAGGGATGGGGATCCTCACCTTGAGGGTGCCGTCGTGCTCCAGGATGTAGAGGTTGCCCTCCCGGACCACGACCACCTCCCCCTCGGGGTCGGAGTCGAAGTTGCCGGTGGCGTTGTAGCCGTCGCAGGGCATGCCGGATGCGCCGCAGCCGGTGCCCTCCGAGCCGAACTGGTAGGTCCACAGAACCACGCCGTCGGCGCGGTAAGCAGTGTTGCCGGCGATGACCTCCATGACCCCATCGAGATCCAGATCGGCCGCGATGGAGATGGGGCCCATGAAGGCGTTCAGCCCGCGCCCAGCCAG
>JAJRWW010000729.1 GCA_024276595.1 Myxococcota bacterium | reverse complement strand
GGGGC
Source organism: Myxococcota bacterium (assembly GCA_024276595.1). Taxonomy (GTDB): domain Bacteria; phylum Myxococcota_A; class Polyangia; order HGW-17; family JAJRWW01; genus JAJRWW01. The sequence continues at coordinate 4,068 of JAJRWW010000729.1, read as the reverse complement.
CGTGGCTCCACACGCCCCCGGGGCCCGGGCCGAACCTTCTTTGGGGCCGTCCGTGAGGGTGCCGCTGACGCCGGCGGCCCGGGCACAGCCAGGCTGGCAAGGAGGGCGCAGATGGTCAATGTGGCTCTCATGGATCCGTCCTCGACCTGTTGGGGTGTTTTCTGGCAGGGTATACCACACTTAGTCCCTTGGACCATCCGCCCTGCTTCTGCTATAGATTGGCACCGATTCGCATCGCAGGACGCACCTTGCCCGCACTGTTGTCTCATTACAAGCATCTCGCTGCCCTCGTGGGCCTGGGCATACTCGTGGTCCTCATCACCCGCTACCTGCTCACCCAGGGGGTGGAGTGGCTGGCGGACAACGCGCGCCTCGACCCCAAGGTCAAGGGGAAGATCCTTGGCTTCTCCACGTCCATCCCGGAGCTGGTGGCCACCGTCTCCACGGCGGCCATGGGCCTGCTGGGGGCCGGGCTCTGGAACATCGCCTCCTCCAACATCATCAACTCCTTGCTGTTCGTGTCCGCGCTGCTGTGGTACCGGCAGCACGGCCGGATAGTGCAGATCCAGTTCGTGGACGAGATCGGGTTCGCCCTCTCGGCCATCGGCCTGCCCCTGCTCCTGGCCACCCAGAGCGGGATGGAGAGGTCCCCGTGGACAGCGGCGGCCCTCTTCTTCGTGTTCCTGGTCTACCTGGTGCTGGACAAGATCCTCAACAGGCACGTGCGGGTGGAGTACGAAGAGGAGATAAACCGGGTCAAGGGGAACCACTCCGTTGCCAGCGCCCTGCTGCTCATCGGGCTGGGAATCGCGGGCATCAGCCTCTCCGGCTACTACCTGGGCAAGATGGCATCCCAGGTGGTCAACCAGCTCGGCATGCCCCAGTACGCGGTGGGCTGGATCCTGGGCTTCATCACCTCCCTCCCGGAGATGACCACCTTCTTCGCCGTGTTCGCCTCCGCCAAGAAGCGCGGCGAGGACAGCGACTCCGGCCTCCAGTCCAACCTGGACAACCTGGCCGCCTCGAACATGTCCAACCTGGGTCTCATCTTCCCCATTGGCATCATCGTCTTCCTGGCGGTGGTGCACCTGGTCTGACCTCCTCGGCCGCCGGCTGGCGCCGGGTCGGTCACGGGTCTGCCGCCAGGTCCTCGCCGGCAGCCGGACCTACCAGCGCGCCCCAGGGGTGCTCGCAACCCGCCTGGCGATCTCTGCCACCGGCGCGTAGGGGGTCTTCCCCGCGGGCTGCACAGCCACCGACACCAGGTGGCGCCCCTTGACGAACATCACCTCTCCGCGCCCGGCGAAGCCCCTGTCCCCGAGCTGAACCTTCCTGGCCTTGGGCGGGCGCTCCTTGGCCAGCATCGCCCTGGCCTTGGCGGCCGTCCCGTAGTCCGAGACCTGGACCTCCACCGCCGTAAACTTGCCGGCGGGATCGGTGATCCGCACGTGCAGCAGGGTCTCGAGGCCCGCGTCAATGAGCGCGTCTGCTCCGCCGTTGACGAGCTCCACGAGGGTCTGCTTGGTGTACACCCTGGCGGCATCCACCGTGAACCTGGAGCCGCCCCTGTTGGGGGGCAGCCAGCTCCGAGCGGCGTCCTTGGGCGAGGCCACGAGCGAGGCCCGCCCCGGGGCATCCTTGCTGGAGGCGGCCCTCTTGCGGCAGCCAGGGGGCACCGCCAACACCAGCAAGAGAGCGCCCGGCAGCCAGGAGCGAGCCCAGGGCTTTCGAGCTGTTGACATCCACAGGGCCAAGGAAGGCAACAAGGAGATCCGGCTCATGAGGCTCTTTTAGCCCGCGCATGCCCCCGCCGCAAGGCCAAGGGTCCACCAAGAGCACAGCGGCGGCGGCCAGTGCCACCTCACTGCCACTGGGGCATGGGCGGCAGCCCTGGCGCCGGCTCGGTCAGGGTAGTCAGCGACTCTATGCGCGTGGCGGCCGAGGTGGCGGCCACCGGGGCAAGCAGCGCGGAGGGCCAGCGAAACCGCAGGGCCACGTTGCGGTCCGCCAAGGACCCGGTCTTCTCCTGGTAGGCGGCGCCATCGAGCTGGTGCTGCAAGAGGGCCATAAACAGCCCGTGGGCCACCAGCCCACCCCCTCCACCCTGGGGCAGGACCAGGGTGGAGTAGATGACCCCGCTTCCGTCGCCCAGGTCCACCACCTCTGTGATCCGGAACTGGTTGGGGAAGTCACGCACAGAGGGCGCCATCACCTCCCAGTAGCCGTTCTCCGGCCCCCGCCCCTCCGGAGGATCCGGGCACCTGCTCCCCTCCAGGTACTCGGAGCCAGTGACGTAGCTGCCGTCCGGGCACACGGCCAGCACGCGGTTCTCGTGGGAGTGGCCCACCAGGTGAGCGATCACGTTGGGGAAGCCGGTGAGCAGCTCCCGGAGGTCCTGGCCAGAGAGGGCCTCGGCGGGCTCGATGAAGTTGCGATTCCACAGGTCCGCAATCTCCGGGTCGTCCATGTCCAAGAAGAGCTTCAGGCTAGACAGTATGCCGGACATGGCCAGGGACTTCGATGGGTGGTGGCTGGCGACGATGACCGCCACGTTGTCTGCCTCGGCCCTCTCCAGCTCCGCCTGGAGCCAGGCGATCTGGTCGTGGACCGGGTCCCCCCGCCTGGACTCGTCCACCGAGCCGTCCGGGTTGAGGGGCGGCGCGATGGTGCCCTGGTCCCCGCCGATGTATGGACCCGTGTCCAGCACCAGCAACCGGATGGGCACGCCACTTGCAGGCTCCGCAGTGTACCACCCCTGGCAGCTCGTGCGAGCCTCCTGCCTGAAGCCGTGGCCAACAGGGCTCCCGCCGACACCAAAATGCGCCTCGATGTACTGGCAGCCAGAGAGGAACTCCCGGGTCGAGTCCGCCACCACCGGCCCGCTCTCCAGGCCCCCGATCTCCTCCTCGCCGAGCCACAGCTCCGGCTCGAAGGTGGTGTCCGCCATGGTGAAGGCCGGCATGATCGCCGCCGGCAGCACCGCCGGAGCGTGGTCGGCCGTGCCAACCCCTGGCAGGCGGGCGTCCAGGTCCTCCAGGGAGGGGGCGATCTTGGCCAGGATGTCCGGCTCGTTGGCCTCCAGGATCATCTGGTTGGGGAAGTTGCCGTTCACCTCGATGTCGTGGTTCCCGATCACGTTGTAAAAGGGCACGTCCGGGGGCACCCCCTGGGCCACGAAGGGATCGAACAGGTCGTTGTCAGGCCCTGGCACCGGGTCGTCCAGAGCGCCCGAGTCGGCGCTGACCTCTCCGCCGGAGATGATCGTGAGGAACCAGCCGAGCTCGTTGCCCTGGTTGTCCTCGATGGCGTCGCCCGTGTGAATCATGAAGTCGAAGGGGCGATCGGTGCCAAAGCGCAGCGCCGTCTGCACCGCGCTGTCGAAGAGCACGGGCGTGGCAGGGCCGTGGGCGTGATATGCAGGCAGCACATCCCCAAGGTTCGTGTACTTGTTGGACGCCACGTAGGCCGGGCTCTGGGTGTCGATGAGCTGCACGTCGGACAGGTGGGCGAAGTACAGCAGGCTGCGGGGAGCGGTTGCCGTGGCGTCCCCCACTCCCAGGTCGTCCCTCTCCAGGTGGGCCTCGCCCGGCTGTCCGTAGCGGATGCCCACCTCCTCCATGGGGATGCGTGGCCGGTCGAACACGTCGACGATCTTCTGGGAGTACCCGTAGCGGGGCCGCTCGGTCTGCACCAGGGTGGTCACGGTGGACTCCGGGCCCACGGGGACGTAGTCCTCGTCGAAGTCCGGGTCGGGCTCCATGGGCGAGACGTCTGGCAACACCCGGGCGTCCACGGCCGCGTCGGCCTGACCGCTCCCGGAGTCGTCGGAGCAGGCCGCCCAGGGCCCAACAAGCAGGCCCCAGGCAGCGACGATACAAGCAATCTTGGTGGTTCTTCGCATGGCTACTCTCCCTTGCCTCGAAGGAGCCAGGGCACAGCCCACGCCTCTGGCTCACGCCTGGATCGCACAGCCTCTCCCCCCAGACGTGACGAGGTGCGGTCATTATACGGGAATCTCTCCCTTGCGGGAATCTCTCCGGTGGAGAGCTCTCCTGGGGACAGATCTCC
>JAJRWW010000728.1 GCA_024276595.1 Myxococcota bacterium | reverse complement strand
TTCTTTGCCAGCCTGTGCAGGCGCCAGTCGAAGGGCTCTGCGAAGGGGTTGGCGGCGGCGCCGATGAACATCTTGGGTGGCTCATCGATCTCCTCGCCGCCCAGGAACTTGCCCTCATCTCGCATGGTATTGACCATGTGGATGAGCTGCATGGAGTCGATGTCGAAGACGCCCTTGGCGTGGGGGTGGTCCCCGAACTTCTGGTGGTCGCCAGAGAGGCAGAGCATGTTCTTGATGCCCATGGCAGATGCGCCCAGCACATCCGACTGCATGGCTAGGCGGTTTCTATCCCTGCACACCATCTGGTAGTTGGGCTCGAGCCCCTCCTGGATGGCGATGAGGCTGGCGGCCCAGCTCGACATGCGCACCATGGCCGTCTGATTGTCGGTGATGTTTACGGCGTCCACCTTGCCCTTCAGGAAGGCGGCCTTCTTGCGGACCTCCTCCACGTTCGAGCCGCGGGGAGGGCCGAGCTCTCCGGTGAAGGCGAAGTGCCCCGCCCTGAGGACCTTCTCGAGGGTGCTTCCAGACTTGAATCCGTTTCCAGAGCTCATTGGTTACTCCTCGTCGGGCGCTCGGTAGCCGGGCTGGATGACCGTGCGGGGCACCTGGTTCTGGTGCTCCCTGGCGGGGGTGAACTTCATCATCAGCTCCAGGCGCCCCTGCTTCTCCAGGCGCTCGTGGATCATGTACCAGGCGCAGGGCTGCGCGTCGTCGATCTCGCAGTTGCCGTGGTTCGTGCCGCCACAGGGGCCGTTGAAGAGCCCCTTGGCGCACATGGTCACCGGGCAGACGCCGCCCGTGGCCCCCAGCACGCAGCTCGAGCAGGAGCGGCAGCGCTCCTCGTACCAGCCCATGGCCTTGTTTACGCCGATGAAGGTGGTGTCCACCATGGGCAGCACGACCTTGTCCGGGAATCGCTCGGCCAGGAACTGGACGCCAGCGCCGCAGGCCATGGTGAGCAGAGCGTCGTACTCCCCCACCTGCTTGTCGAGCTGCTCCAGGTACTCCATGTCGCACTGGCGCTCCACTGTCACGCCGTCTATGGACACGGGCTTGCCGGCGATCTTGCCGGCCATGTCTATCTCGGCGTTCAAGACCTCCACCTCCTTCTCGCCGCCTGCCAGACACACCGCCACGCAGGTTCCACACCCGACGTTGAGCAGTTTGTGGTAGCCGTCGATGAGGTCCTTGATCTCCTCGAAGGGTTTCCTCTTTGCGATGATCATTTGCTCTCTCGCTTATCCGAAGTACTTTTGGATGAAGGCCTCGCGCGGCTCTACCGAGATTCGAGCCACCTGTGATGGGGGATATCCCATGCACAGGGCCAGAAGCTGGTTGTAGTCGAACACCGGGTAGCTGAACTTTTCCTCCTCGGTAGAGATCAGCTTCTGGACCCGGTCCATGTACATGACGCAGGTGATGCACGAGCCCACGATGGCCTCGCACTCTGTCTCGTCCCGGATGGCCTCGTACTTGCGCTTTGTGAAGGACTCCGCCTCGGCGGCGGACGTCTTGTGAAAGCCGCCCGAGCCACCGCAGCAGCCGTACTCCAGGCTGTAGGTCTCCACCGTTGCGCCCAGCGCCTCCACCAGCTTGCGGAGGCGATCCGGTCTACCCGAGGACTCGTCGAAGCCCACCAGCTCACTCGGGAACCGGGTGTGGCACGGGTACTGCACCACTATCCTGGCTCCCGTAAGGGGGGTCTTGATTGCCTCTCGGATCCGCTCCGGCCCCACCTCGCTGTAGAGCAGGTCGATCATGTGGCGCATGTTCGCCCTGCCTTCGTACTTTTTGTCTCCCACCGCGAGGAGCTTGTTGATCCGGTCCTTGGTGCCCTCCTTCTCCAGGAGGGTGGCCCGGCCCAGCTTCATGGAGCTGTAGCAGGAGCCGCACTGGGTGATCAGGTCGATCCCCTTCTCCTCGGCGATGGCGTAGTTCCACGCGTTGGTCACGAGCTGCGCGTCCTGGTCCACCGCGGGAAAGGTGCCGAAGCCAGGGCAGCAGACGTATCCATCCACGTCCACGAAGTCCACGTGGAGGTCGGTCAAGGTGGCCCGGATGGAGCGCTCGATGTCCGGCCTGTGGGCCGGCATGTTACATCCCAAAAAAAGCCCGTACTGCATCATCACTCCCCGAACATGTAGTCGTTGTCTTTGATGAGCTTGACCGACATGAGGACCCGCTTCCACTTCTCGTGGAGCTCGGGGTCCGATGTGATCAGCGGCAGCTCTCGCTCCAGTCCCAGCTCCTCGCGCAGGTCCGGGTTCGCGCCCACCGGCATGGAGTAGCCACGCGTGTACAGATCCACGATCGCTGGCGGGATGCGAGTCTCGTCGTTGGCGCATTGCCACTTGCGCACGGCGAGCCCCACCTCGAAGGGGCGCACACCCATGGGGCACATCTCCTCGCAGCGGGTGCAGGTGACACAGCTCCACGGGGTGTCGTCGTCCAGCAGCTCATCCTCGAGCCCCAGGAGCACCTTCCTGACCAGGCTTCTAATGCGCAGTGGGTTGCGAGCTTCGGAAGCGGGGCACCCGGCGATGCAACGGCCGCAGGTGAAGCAGTGCCGGATGTTCTCGTCGCCAAAGATCTCCTTCCAGAGGTCGAGCTTCGCTCCACCGAGATCTATCATATCGCCTCTCCTTGAGGGTTCGCACCCGCCCGCCGGCGCGTGCTCCAGCGCGACATATGGGTGGCAGGCGGCGTGATCATCCTGCCACTCAGAAGATATTTTTACTCCCAGTGCACGGGTAAAGTAGCGGCACACAACTCGATATGCAAGCCCGATTTCTCCTGGAAAGGGGCTCGATTTTCCTCGCCGCGAGGCCGCGTGGAGGCAGGCTCGAGATCCACTGCATGGCAGACAAAAAACTCCCATCTCTACGTCGGCAAAATGCGTAATTGGTGCTGGGGCGCGACCGATCCGATCATGTTCCCGCAGGGGCAGCTCGGGGCTCTTTTTGTGGGCGTGAAAAGCCTTGACCTGCTTCCCTCGACCTCCTATGTAATACGGGTACTTGAACGGAAGCAGGTCTATAGGAGTAGGCGATTTCGCCGTCGGATTGCCGATCGTGAACGCCGGCTCCAGACGCTCTGGGAGGCCCTGGGATCGCCGCGACCTGACCGCCGGCACATCGACCACGGGGGCGCTCAGCAGCCCAACCAGGAACCGGAGACAACTGTGATGACGACACCGGACAACTCAACCTCGAAGGCGAAGGTGAACGGCGGAAAGACCGGCGCGGTCATGGTCGTGGGCGCCGGAATCGGCGGGATGAACGCGGCGCTGGACCTGGCCGAGTCCGGCTACAAGGTCTACCTGGTAGAGGAGACTACCTCCATCGGCGGGAGGATGGCTCAGCTCGACAAGACCTTCCCCACCAACGACTGCTCCATGTGCACTATCTCGCCGAAATTGATTGAGGTTGCCAAGCACCTGAACATCGAGATATTGACCAACACCACGGTGCAGAGGCTGGCCGGAGAGGCGGGCAGCTTCACGGCGACCGTGCTAAAAAAGCCGCGCTACGTGGACCTGGAAAAATGCAACGCCTGCGGGGACTGCGTGGAGGTCTGCCCGGTGCAGGTGGAGTCCGAGTTCGACGAGGACATGGGGGCCCGAGGAGCCATCTACAAGCGCTACCCACAGGCAATCCCTTCGACGTACGCCATCACGAAGGCGGATCGGGCTCCATGTCGGGACGGTTGCCCCGCGAAGACCAACGTGCACGCCTACGTCTCCTTGACCAAGGAGGGCAAGTTCCAGGAGGCGCTGGACGTCATCCGTAGGAGGATCCCCTTGCCCGGCGTGCTGGGCCGAATCTGCCACCATCCCTGCGAGGGCGAGTGCAGGCGCGGGGAGGTGGACAGCCCCATCTCCATCGCGGCCATCAAGCGCCACGCGGCCGACAACGCCACCCTGAAGCGCAACGAGTGGAAGGATGTCGGGGGGGAGGTGGAGCGTCCGGATGCAAGGATCGCCATCGTGGGCTCCGGGCCGGCCGGGCTCACCGCGGCCGATGATCTCGCGGCCATGGGCTACGGTGTGACCATCTTCGAGTCGGACAGGGAGCTGGGTGGGATGCTGCGGAACGGCATCCCCCACTACCGCCTGCCGCGGGAGGTGCTGGACCATGAGATCCAGGTGATCACCGACGCACCCAACGTGGAGGTGAAGACCGAGACCCGGGTGGGCAAGGACGTGACCCTGGCCGAGCTCCGAGAGCAGGGCTTTGCGGCGGTGTTCATCGGAGTGGGGGCGGAGCAGAGCCGCAAGATCCCCGTGGATGGCAGCGACAAGGAAGGTGTGCTCTGGGGGGTGGAGTTCCTCAAGGCGGTCAACCAGCTCGAGGAGGTCCCCCTCGGCGAGCGCGTGGTGGTGGTGGGCGGCGGGAACGTGGCCATGGACGTGGCCCGCTGCGCGCGGCGCCTGGGAGCAGAGGTGGCCATCACCTGCCTGGAGTCTCGCGACGAGATGCCCGCCAACTCCTGGGAGATAGAGGAGGCCTTGGAGGAGGGCTGTACCCTCCACGCGTCCACCGGTCCTCTGGAGGTGCTCGGTGAGGGCAAGGTCACAGGCCTGAAGCTGCGGGCTTGCACCCGGGTCTTCGACGAGGAGGGCAGGTTCGACCCCAGCTTCGACGATTCTGCCACCAGCGAGCTCGCCGCCGACCAGGTGATCTTCGCGGTGGGTCAGGCCTCCAACCTGGAGGTGCTCGAGGGCTCTGGAGTGAAGCCATCTCCCAGGGGCCTGCTGGGCGCAGACCCCCATACCTTGCAGAGCGACGTGGAGTGGATATTCGCCGGGGGTGACGCCCAGGGTGGCGCCGCATCTGCAGTGGAGGCCATCCGGGATGGCCACGAGGCAGCGCTCTCCATCGACTGCTACCTGCGCAAGGTGGAGATCCCCACCGACCGGAACATCAAGCCATCGGGCGACGACTGGCGAGCCATCCCCAAGCATGAGGCCGTGGCGAAGCGCTACGAGCCAACCAATCGAGACGCCGCAGAGCGGATCAAGGGCTGGGACGAGGTGGCCGTTGGTCTCACCAACGAGCAGGCGATTAAGGACGCATCCCGCTGCCTCGCCTGCGGCTACTGCTGCGAGTGCTTCGAGTGCGTCAGGGCCTGCCCGGCCAACGCCATCGACCATTTCCGGGCGCCCGTGCAGGAGGACATTGAGATCGGCTCGGTGATCCTCATGCCTGGCTTCGATCCCTATCGCCCGGAGAAGGAGGGGGTCTTCGGCTCCTACAGGCCCATGGCGAACGTGGTTACGAGCCTGGAGTTTGAGCGCATCCTGTCCGCATCCGGGCCCTGTCAGGGGCATGTCATCCGGCCGTCGGACAAAAAAGAGCCCAAGTCCATCGCCTGGATCCAGTGTGTGGGGTCCAGGGACCGCGAGCTGGGCACCGAGTACTGCTCCTCGGTCTGCTGCATGTACGCCATCAAGGAGGCCATGATGGCGGTGGACCACCTGCCCGGCGACGACACCGAGGTGACGATCTACTACAACGACATCCGCTGCTTCGGAAAGGGCTTCGAGTCCTACTACGAGCGCTCCAAGGCCGACTTTGGGGTCAAGTATCGGCGGGGCCTCCTGCCCATCGTAAACATCAGCGAGCGGACCGACACCCACAACCTGATCGTGCGCTCCGGCACCGACGACGGCAGCTTCGAGGAGCGGGAGTACGACATGGTCGTCCTCTCCGTGGGGCTGCGCCCCTCTGCGGGTATGAAGGAGCTTGCCGAGGCCTGTGGCGTGGAGCGCAACCGCTTCGGCTTCATCCAAAGCGGGGGCTACGCCCCGGGCGTCACCAACCGGGAGGGCGTGTTCGTGGCGGGAGCCGCCACCGCTCCCATGGACATCCCCGAGACGGTCATGGGCGCCGCCAACGTGGCCGGCCTGGCCGGAGGGCTGCTCGCTGAGGCCCGCCACTCGCTGGTCTCCTCCAAGACCTACCCCAAGGAGAGGGACGT
>JAJRWW010000076.1 GCA_024276595.1 Myxococcota bacterium | reverse complement strand
TGCCGCCATGTTGAGGGAGCGATTTGGCGAGGTCTTCGGGGCCGAGCCGCCAGGCTCCACCGAGTACAGGGTCGCGTTCGACTTCGCCCAGATGTTGGCCCTCCCTGGCAACAGCGTGGAGGGCTCCGGCGGCTCCAGGGTGGGCGACGGGGGCCATGATGGGAACGGAGGAGGGGCTACGCAGAGGAGGGGTGTTGAATGTGCCGCACCGACTGGCGGGCCAGCTTGAGCTGCGTCGAGAGATCTTCGAGCTGGGCATAGAGCGCTGGCAGATCGCCGAAGGTGGCCTGAGACCTGACGCTCTTGACGATGTCGTGCAGATCCACGTAGAGGCGGGCCGCCTCCTCCTCCCGCTGTGACCTGGCCTTGCGGAAGCCATGGATCTCATCGTTGAGAGTGGCGATGCGGTGCGCGCGCTCGTCCCCGACCTCGGCGATGCGGGCCTGGAGAGCCTCTATCTGAAAGAGCAGATCCTGTGTCTTGGCGAGGTCGGCCTGGGGGCCATCCCGGGGTGGTCTCGACGCCTGGTTGTAAAGCACCCGCAGGTCCAGCACTGCGTAGCGCAGCATGGTCTCCTGTTGCCCATACTGGAATCGGATCCTGTCGTAGTTTTGCTCCAGCACGGAGATCCTCCCCCCGAGGGTGCGGATCTCCTCCTCGATCTGGAGCAGGCGGTCCAGCACAGGGCGCAGGTCCTCGTCGCGGATGGATGACTCCGCGAGGCAGAAGGAGATCTCCCGGAGGGTGGAGTGCAGCTCGAGCCGCATGTCCCGCGAAGTCAGGGCCAGGTTGACCACCTTGCGGGTGTCGTCGCTGGCAGGAGAGCCCGGGGACGACAGGTCCACGTCTGGCAGGCCCACCAGGGGATGCCGGTCGGTCTTGAGGGGCGACCATGCGCCGTTGGTGGACACGCCGGAGCCAGGGGCGCTTTTTGTCTTGGCGCCCGGTCGAAGCAGGTCGTCCGCCATTCCGGCGAGCTGCCCTCGAAGCCTCATCAGATCCCGGCAGAGCTCACCCGCCGTCTGGTAGCGTCGGTCCGGGCTCTTCTCCAGACAGCGCAGCACGATGCCGTCGAAGCCGGGAGGGATGGGTTGTCGGGGCATGTGGCTCGATGGAGCATCCGCGGGCCGTTGAACATGGTCGCGCAGCACGGCGGCGGGGGTTCCGGTGAAGGGGGGTGCGCCCGTGGCAAGCTCGTAGGCGATGATTCCCAGCGAGTACACATCCGAGCGGATGTCCACCTCAGCGTCCATGGCCTGCTCCGGGGAGATGTACTCCGGGGTCCCGAAGATCTGACCCCTCATGGTGATGCGTTGACTGGCCACGCCGTCTGCGAGGATCCTGGCGATGCCGAAGTCCACCAGCTTGACCACGTCCTTGTGGCCGCGCACCTCGCAGAGCATGACATTCTCTGGCTTGATGTCCCGGTGAACCACCCCGAGGCTGCCCGCGTAGTCGATGGCATCTGCCAGTTGAATCATTATGGGGAGCAGCTTGCTCAGGGGCACTGCGCCGGAGGAGTCGATGAGATCGTCCAGGCCGAAGCCCACCAGGTGCTCCATCACGATGTAGAAGGAGCCCTCGTCGAGCTGCCCGAAGTCGGTGATGTAGACGACGTTGGGGTGTACGACCCTGCTGGCGGCGATGGCCTCCCGGCGAAATCGCTCCACAAAGGTGTCATCCCCCAGCAGGTTGCTCTTGAGCACCTTGATGGCGTACTTGCGGTCCAGGGTGATGTGGCTGGCCAGGTACACTGTCCCCATTCCGCCCTCGCCAATAACCGACTCGATGCGAAAGCGGCCGGCCACCACGCTCCCAGGCGCGAGATCCCGAAGCATGGCTGCATTATACAGAGTCTACTGGCCCAGACAAACACCGCTACACCTGGGCATGGGTAGAGCGGAGGAAGGGGGCTCGTGGGTCCACTCGCACGGTGGTCAACGCAGCAGCAGGGCGGCTCCAATGGCCGTCAGGGCTGCCATGGCGGCGAGGACCACCGCGCCAGCGATTGCCCAGATGGAGGTGGATCTCTTCTTGTGGCGAGCCATCACAAGGGATGCGAGCGGCAGGCGGTAGGCCAGCTCGCCAGGGGCGGACTCATCTCCAGTGGCGGACCCCTCTCCAGTGGAGATGGGAGTCACCTGCAGGCGCGCTCCCAGGTGGGGATATTGGGAGAGAGCCTCTCGGACGGAGGCTGACAGGAGGATCTCGTTGGGGCCTGCGAGATCCAGGAGCCTGCGCGCTTCGGCCACGGCCGGCTGGGCTATGGCAGGGGTGTCGGGGAGCAGCTCACCGCTGTGCAAGGCGGCCCTCAATCGTCCCTGCGCGGTGATGTGGCGTTGGGGCTGGGAGAGCAGATCCCGGGCAGCGTCGAGCGCCCGCTCGAGGTCGGGGAGGGTGGACACGCAGCCTCGGCCCACTAGCAGCAGCACCTCCCCCCCTCTGCCGGTGACCTGGGAAGAGACCGTGCTCTGGTGTCGTGCCACTCGCCGCTGGGCCTCCTGAGGCCCCAGGTCGGGGGTCTGCAGAATCTCCGTAACCAGAATGCTCGGCACCGCATCACTCCTGATCGATCCCAGTCGCATACTCGCCCAGCAGCGCGTCCGAGGCAACAGCTCCGTAGCGGGTGGGGTGTCGCCTGGGGTCCTCGTGGGGGAGAGACATCGAGCAAAGGATCACCCGACGCGCACCGCCGGGCTCATGGGGACGGGACCGGAGTCTCTATCCAGGTGCTCACTCCGCCCGCGCCGTAGAGCCGATCCCGGGGCTGTCCAGGCCTGTTCCAGGTGAGGATGTAGTAGTAGCGCCAGGGGCCCAGGATGCCGAATCGAACGTGCTGGTGGCCATAGCCGGTCCAGGGCTTGCCCACATGGAGGTAGCCGTGGCCAGCGTCTCCAAAGGTCCGCTGGAGGCGGTAGCGGAGCTCCCCGGCGAGGGAGTCCCCGGCGGTGTGTGAGTCTCCCAGGACCACGACCCTTGCCCGGGCCCCACGCACTCCCCTGTGCACCAGCTCCAGGCGCCGGAAAAAGCGCGCGAGCGCCTTGCCCTGGGGGCTCACCATGGGAGTGGGGCCCATACCGGCTGGCCAGCGCCTGCGGCGACGGGCCTCTGCTCTGCGCTCCCTGGCGGTGGGCGCCCGGAGCCGCAGGCGATGTCGTCCGCGGCGAGCTCCGAGGTAGGCGGCGTAGCGCCTCATGAGCTCCTGGTGGAGCAGGCTCCCGAGGGCGCTGTAGCCCCTCCGGGTCAGGTGGATCCGGTCACGGTAGGCGAGCCTGGGATGGGAGCGCATGAGGCGCCTGATGGCTCCCCTCCCACCCATGGCGGAGAGCACGTCCCAGTAGGCGCAGCCTTCCCTGGCGGCCACTGCGCGCTGCACACGACGGATCATGTCGGCCTTTCGGCGGAGACGTCGGGCCCTCCGCCAACTGGAGCTGCCAAAGTCTGGAGCGCCCAAGATGAGGCAGTCGGGCCTGGCGCGCGCCCCCCGGAGCCTGCGCAGGAGGCGGGTCAGGCGGCGCTCGAATCTCCTGGCCGTTAGCTTTTTTTCGAATGCGTCGTTTGTGCCCAGCATCACGAGGAGCAGGTCCGGATGGAGGCGATGGAGCTGCGCCCCAAAGAGCGCCCTGTGACCGGGAGCCACGTTGGAGACCTGGGCCCCGGGGACGCCCAGGGTGTGCACCATGACCCCGGGGGCGCGCCTGCGCATGACCACGCCGAAGAGGCGCAGGGTCCCACGCCCCACCGGGCGCAGCTCCACCCGGTGGGGGCCTCGCCTCAGGCGGATCCGCCTGGCCTCGAAGTAATGCCCGGCGGCGGTGTGGGCCAGCCTGTGGCGCCCCCTGTCGGTCGCCTCCAGGTCCAGGCGAGTCACCAGCCGGAGCCCGGAGGTGGTTCTCTTGCGGCTCCGTGAGACGGGGCGCGATGGAGAGCGGAGGCGCGGCCGTGTCCGGGTGGAGATCCTGCCCAGGAGCTTGCCGTCGATGAAGACCTCCATGCAGCTACCCTTCGGGTGAGCCAGGTACCATAGCTCCACCTCATCCACCGCGCGGCCCGTGGTGCCGTGGTTGGCCGTGGCGAACCAATAAAACGGCCGCTGGGTGGAGGCGCTTCCCGATGGGTGGTGGGTGGAGGCGGGAGCGGGGGAGAGGGGCGCCAGCGGTCTCCCTGCGGCGTCTGTCCGGGTGGCCTCTCCCCTGGCCAGGGCGGCGGCGCAGGGATCCGCCGCGGCTCGGCGAGGGGACGGTCGCCCGTGAGCGGGCCCGCCCGGAGGGCCCTGGGGGGGGCGGTCGCCACCGGCGGGCTCCGTGGATCTGCCAGTGCTGCCGCATGCCCACAGGAGCAGCAGGAGGCCGGCGGTTCCAAGGCCGGCCAGGCCCCAGGATCTCCTGTGGACCCAGGGGCGGGTGGGTGGGGGCAGGGGGCTCACCGCGGCGTGGGGTCCCGGCTCAGCACCACGTCGGCGCCGTTGATGGACTCCACAAGGGCGGTGCGTACTACCTTGGCGGTCTCCGCGCTGACGTTCGCGGCGGCCCCGACAGCCGCGTTGATGGAGACCTGCAGCACACGCGCCGCATCCACCCCGAGGGTCTCGGCCGCCTGCAAGGTGCCCCGCACCGCGCTCACCGCCACCAGGCCCATGTCCTGCCCGGACTCCGAGGCGGCCTGCAAGGTGCCGCGAATGGCAGACTCGGCGGCCCGCAGGATCTCTGCGTTGGTGCTTGCCGAGCCGCGCACGATCCCCCGCACCGCCTCCTCGGCCACCCTTCCCAGGTTTCCGCCCACCTGGGCGGCAGCCAGCACAGCGCCAGCGGCCAGCTTCCCGGCGGCCGCCTCCACGTCCGCGCCCACGTCGCCGATCCCCTGAACCACGCCGCTGGCCAGGGCGCCCACAGCCTGCACCGTGCCGCGAGTGGTCTCGGAGGCGTTCTGGATGGAGGCGGTGATCAGGCGCTGGCCAGCGGTGATCACGTCGTTTCCGGACTCGTCGGCCATCTTGATGGCCACGCGCGCGGCGCCGGCCGTGGCCACGCTCATCTCCTGGATGGTCTCCAGGGCGTTGATGGTGATGGACTTGATCCGTCCCAGCACCGTCTCCGACACGAGCTGGGTGACCTCGTCGGCGTCCTTTACCACCTTGATGATGGTGTCCTTGATCACATCGGAGACCCAGGCGACAGGCGTTCGCCTGGCGGCCCGGGGCAGGTCGTCTCTGTACTCGGTCATGGCTGCTGGCACCTCCTGAGGGCGTCGGCTCGGGGTTCGATCCGGACTACAGCACATCGGCTGGCGCATGTCATCTTGTGTGCCGAGCCCGAGGCCCTTAATAGCACAGCCGGCTCTGTCACGCAGGCCACAGGTGGTGCTGCCTCCTCAGGTGCTCTGCGCTGCGCTGACCAAAGCGGGTCTCGGGACCCGTGTTCACGGACTTCAGGTAGTGATCTCGCGCATAGGCGGTCTCTCCCCGGAGCTCCCATGCCTGGGCGAGGTGGAAGTAGTTCTCGGCCATGGCCGCCACGCCCTGCCTCTCCAGTCCCGCGTCCACCGCGGACTGCAGCTCGGCGATGGCGTTGTCGATCCGTCCCAGGCGAAGGAGGGCGATGCCACGGGTGGACCTGAACGCCGGGTTAGTGGGGCTGGCGCTCGTGGCCTTGTCACAGAGGGAGAGGGCATCCCGGGGGTCTCCTCCCGTGAGCAGCAGGTGGTAGGCGCGGTTGTTCTCCCAGATGGGCCTCAGGTCGGCCGGGAGGGCGTCCCTGTCCATCGCTTGCAGCACATCGTTGCCCAGGTGGAAGTCCCCCGCGGCCAGGTGGCAGGCGGCGAGGTTGAGCTGCAGGGTTGCTCGACTGGATGGACGGAAGGTCCAGCGCAGGAGCCAGCGGGAGCCGCGCAGGGCCCGGTCGTAATGTCCCTGGCGAAAGTCTGCGAGCACCCGCCGACCGGAGCGCGCCAGGTCGATGCCCAGCACGCCCGCGGTAAAGGCGCCCATGGCAAGCAGCAGCGGTGTGCCGGGGCTGTGTATTTCCACCATGGCGAGAAGCAGCGCCTGCCCCGCGAAGGTCGCAAGGAGCACCAGAAGAAGGCGAAGGGGCCCGTGTCGTAGCAATGGCTCTCCCCAATAAGGGCGAACAAGATTCCTTCAACAGGCCAAGGTTGTACCCGATCTGTCGACTCTTGGTCCAGGCTACCGGTCGCCAGTTCGCCAGTCGGTCTGAGGGCCAGCCTCGCTAGGAGCCGTCCTTCGGAAAGGCGAGGGCAGTGGCTTCCTCCAGGGAGGGCACGCCAGCCCAGGTGCCCATGTGACGGCAGGAGAGCCCTGCCGCGGCTGTGCCCAGGCGGAGCTTCTGCGTGAGGGAGAGACCCTCCAGGGTGGCGTGCACAAAGCCAG
Organism: Myxococcota bacterium; assembly: GCA_024276595.1. GTDB lineage: Bacteria > Myxococcota_A > Polyangia > HGW-17 > JAJRWW01 > JAJRWW01. The sequence continues at coordinate 3,525 of JAJRWW010000076.1, read as the reverse complement.
CGAAGAAGATGTGGCTGGCCCCGCCACGCTCCAGCGGCGCGATGTCGGGGAAGATGGGTTGGCGGCGAATCTCGTCGCCCTCGATGCCCACGCACCCCTCCTGGCCCATGGTGAGGACCACCACGGTCGGCCCCTGGTCCGCGAGGGCGTGCAGGCTGTCCTCCAGGCTGCCGGCCGGTGCGATGTCCGCGGTGAGGCGCTCGGAGCACACGAGCACGTCGCTGTTTGCGATGAGGTCGTCCAGGGCTTCCGTGGCATGGCTGGCGTGCAGCATGACCGGGATCCCGCGCTCTCGGGCCTCCTCGGCCGCAGCGAGCTGGGCCCGGGGCTCGGTGGTGTCCACCAGCAGCGCCGCGCAGCCGTCCAGCCGATCCATGGGCAGCTCATGGATCTCCAGGGGAGGGACGTTTCCCGGGGTCTGGTACACCGCGCGTTCCATGACGTCCCCCTCCTTCAGCGCCACGAAGGCGAAGGGGGAGATGCAGCCGGGCTCGGTCAGGATCGAGTCCCCATGGAAGCCTGGCAGGTCGAACCCGCTCCGAATGAGCTGCCCAAAGGGATCGTCGGACACCTTGGCGATGAGTCGACAGGTGTGGCCCCACTCCAGCAGGGCGACGAGGGCGGTCGCGGTGGCTCCGCCACCCTGGATGGAGAACTGGCGCAGGTCGGCCTCCTTGCCCAGGTCGGGGAGGCGCAGTACAGATCCCAGCAGATCCAGCCGGGGTCGGCCCACGCCGACTATCATGGTAGGAGAAGTCATCTGACGAGGCGGAAGTATAGTCTCTCCCGCAGGGGGCGACAAGACCGTCTGCTTGCGGAATCAGGTTGTAACTGGGGTGCGGAGGCGCTATGAAGATCCGCCCGCCCAAGGAGCGGACCCTGCCATGTCCTACGCCAACGTCGTCAAGATATACACCACCAGCCAGGAGCCGGACTACGACACTCCCTGGCAGGCCGAGAACCCCAGCAGCTCCACTGGCTCCGGTGTGGTCATCGAAGGGGGCCTGGTGCTCACCGGGGCCCACGTCATCGCCGACGCCACCTTCATCCAGGTGCAGAAGAGCTCGGATCCCAACAAGGCCGTGGCCAGAGTGGAGGCCGTGTGCCACGACAGCGACCTGGCGCTGCTTGGGGTGAGCGACGCCAGCTTCCTCGGGGACGTGGAGCCAGCAGAGATTGGAGACTTCCCGGACCTGCGAGACACCGTTTCGGTGGTCGGCTATCCCGTGGGCGGAGAGGAGATATCCATAACCCAGGGGGTCGTCTCGCGCCTGGAGGTGCAAAAGTACGATCACTCCCAGCGCCGCCAGCTCGCCGTAACCGTGGACGCTGCCATCAACGAGGGCAACAGCGGTGGTCCCGTGTTCAAGGAGGGGCAGGTCATCGGCATCGCCTTTCAGACGCTGGAGGACGCGGAGAACGTCGGCGAGATAGTCCCCGCGCCAGTGATTCGTCATTTTCTGGGCGCAGTTGCCCAGGGGAGAGAGCCGGTGGTGCCAGGGCTCGGCATCAGCTCCATGAACCTGGAGAACCCGACCCTGCGTCGCGCCCTGGGGCTGGCCCCCGAGCACAGCGGGGTCCTGGTGACCTCAGTGGAGTATGGCGGCTCCGCCTGGGGGGTGCTGCGGGCCAGGGACGCCCTGCTCTCCTTTGGGGGGCACGACATCGCCAACAACGGCACATGCCTGTACAGGGAGCGCTACCGCACCAGCTTCGACGTGGTGCTCGGGGACTACTACGTGGGTGACCGGGTGGAGGCGCGCATTGTGCGCGACGGCCGGGAGCAGACCGTGTGGCTGGATCTCAAGCCGCTGGTGGACCTGGTCCCAAGGAGCCAGTACGACACTCTCCCCACCTACTTCGTGTACGGGGGCGTGGTGTTCCAGCCCCTCTCCCTGGACCTGCTCAAGACCTGGCGGGAGTGGTGGCACCGAGCGCCGCCAGAGTACCTGAACCTGTACTACACCGGCATCCGGACCGAGGAGCAGCAGGAGGTGGTGACCATCTCCCAGGTGCTGGCAGACGAGCTGAACGTGGGCTTTGAGGACTTCTACCACGAGACAGTGGTCGCGGTGAACGGACTCCTCCCACGGGACATGCGGGATTTTGTGGACCGCGTCGAGTCCACCTCCGGCCTCGTGGAGATCACCACGTCTCGCCAGGGCACCCTGGTATTCGACCCCGCCGAGGCCGCCGAGGCCGCTCCCCGAATCCTGGAGCGCTACTGCATCCCACGGGACCGCTCCATCAACCTCGGCTGAGGCGATCCCGTGGAGGCAAGGGGGCAGGGCTACCCCGCGGAGCACGCGAGGACTACCCGAGCTTGTCCAGCTCGGCCCGGATGGCCGCCTTCACGTCGGCGATGGACCTGGTGCCGTCCACCGTAATGAATGAGGGCGCATCCGGGGCGCCCGAGCGGGCCATCTCACCGTAGAAGCCCACCAGCACGTTGGTCTGATCGTGGTACACCCCCAGCCGGGCGCGCACGGTCTCCTCCTTGTCGTCGTCGCGAATGACCAGGTCCTCTCCGGTGAGGTCGTCCTTGCCTTCCACCTTGGGGGGGTTGTACAGGACGTGGTAGGTCCGCCCGCTCGGCAGGTGAGCCCTTCGGCCGCCCATGCGCTCCACTATCACGTCGTCGGGGACCTGGATCTCCACCACGGCGTCTATCTTGATGCCGGCGTCACGCACGGCCTCGGCCTGGGGCTTGGTTCGAGGAAAGCCGTCGAAGAGGAAGCCGTTGGCGCAGTCCGGCTCGGTGATTCGCTCCTTTACGAGGCCGATGATGATGTCGTCGGACACCAGGTCGCCAGCGTCCATCTTGGCCTTGGCCGCCTTGCCGAGCTCGCTTCCCGCCTTGACGGCGGCGCGAAGCATGTCTCCGGTGGAGATCTGGGGTATGCCCAGGGCTTCACAGATGAACTTGGCCTGGGTTCCCTTTCCAGCTCCAGGGGGTCCGAGTAGGATCAGATTCATGGCGTTACTCCTGACGTGAGGGGTTGATCGTCCGCAAGTGAGTCATGACTCACTGTCTTCGCGGCGCTCACCGTACTGTTTTCTGGTGCTCCTGCCAAGCCCCCCAGGCAGGTATTCAGCGGGAGCGAAGGCGGCCGGAGAGGGCGTCGTAACGAACCCAGCCGGTGCGACCGTCCGCGGTGCGGATCTGGACCCAGCGACCGTCGGCGGTGCGCTGGATGATGTAGACCCGCTCGCCGGGCTGAAGCTGGTAGTAGCGGGCCGTGTCGTAGTAGCTGGGGTAGACCACGATGGTGTGGGCCACCGCGTACCAGGCGGCCACGTGGATGGCGGTGACCAGGGCGGCGGCGGCGACGTGTGCACCCAGGCGCGCTGCGGCAAAGCCCAGGCGGCACCCGGAGGCGCCCGTGGCAAGGGAAAAAACCAAAATGAAGGTAACGAGTGCCTTTCTCATCCTTGCTCCTGTCGTCGCGAGGCCACGCGAGGTCGAGTGTAGCGCATCCTGGAAACGGTTGCCAATGTGGCGGTGACGCGCCACTTGATCACAGG
>JAJRWW010000075.1 GCA_024276595.1 Myxococcota bacterium | reverse complement strand
GGGCTCAGGGCTCAGGGCTCAGGGCCGGCCGACCGACTGAAGCCACTCGGACAAGGCCCACAGCGGGAAGTAATGCCGATAGTTGTCGTAGGTGATGGCGCAGGTCTTGTTGAACATGCCCACGATGGCCTCCCTTGGCCAGCCCCCGTCCATCCCCTGCCCCTCGAGGAGGGCCTTGACCCCCCGCGCGAGAGCCTCCCGGTCAGTGCAGCCTCCCCTGAGCAGCGCGAGCAGCGCCCAGGAGGTGTTCACCATGTGGGGCTCGGCGCCCTGCACGTAGCGTCCCTCGGCGCAGCTACTGTGGTGCTCGGCCCAGGCGCCGTCGGGCCGCTGCCGGGCCAGGAGGAAGGAGCAGGCGCGCCCCACGGCTGGATCATCGGCGGACACCCCGGCGGCTACGAGGGCGCTCACCGCGAAGAAGGCGCCGTAGGTGAAGCAGACCCCCCAGGCCCCCTCCCAGCTCCCGTCGGGGAGCTGGCGCCGCCGCAGAAACTCCACACCTCGCTCCAGGGCAGCGTCAATGTCGCCGCAACGCCAACCAGGGAAGCGCCGCCGTGCCAGGGCGAGAGCCTGCACGCAGGCGCTGGTGCACTCCGTGTGCGAGTAGTCGATCATGATGTCGCCAAACACGCCCGAGGGGTTGAGCAGCTCCAGCCAGGCCGCCCCACGAGTGCGCTCATAGGTGGCCCAGCCACCATCATCGTTTTGCCAGTAGAGGATGAGGCGGATGGCGTCCGCCAGCAGCTCCTCGGGCACGGGGCGCTCCACCCGCTGCTCCATGGCCACCGCCGCCTTGAACCCCTCCGCGGTGCAGTCGGTGATGGGCCAGCCGTGGGCACGGTTGGAGAAGGGCCACCCCCCGCGGCAGGGGTCCCTGTAATGCGCCTCCCGCTCGGGCACGTCCTCGAGGATCTGGTTGTCGCGCACGAAGCGGTGGGCCAGCTCCAGGGTCCGGGCGTGCTCGTCTGCGTAGGGGGTGGAGATGATCGCCTGGATGGCAAAGGCGGTGTCCCAGAGCTGGCTGTTGTTGTAGCCCTGCATCTTCAGGCCGTCGTGGCCATCCCAAAGATACTGCTCCAGGGCCTCGAAGCCGCGCTGAAACCGTTCTCCTCCCGGCTCCCGGAAGTGGTGGCAGATGGTGTTCATCACCGAGTTGACCGGGCCGATGTCGATGAAGTTGGTGACCATGTCCTCGTAGTCGATGTGGCGCAGGACCTCTGCCAGGGCCCGGCCCCTGAGGCCGGCGTTGGGGAGCTGCTCGTAGGCCAGCAGGGTCCTGTTGGCCGCCCGCATGAGCAGGCTCTGGGGGGTGTAGCTGTCGGCCTCGCAGATGGTGTCCCGGTGGGCGGCGAAGTCGATCTCGGCATAGGGACTGTCGTAGATCTCCTGCCGCAGCGCCAGCAAGAGCTCGTCGGGGGAGATCTGCGCCCTGATGCCGTACAGGTAGGAGGCCGGCAGGTAGACCTGGCGGCAGTGACACCAGAGCCGCCCCGGATGCACGGGCGCAGAGTAGGGCAGCAGCCACAGCTCTGGCGGGGTGGGGTTGAGCCCGCGATAGTCGTAAAGGCCCAGCAGACAGAGCATCCACTTGCCCCAGGGCGCCGCCCCGAGCGCCGTTCCGTGCTCCAGCATCCACGAGCGCATGGCCGCGGCGTCCCTGTCCTGGGCATCCACCCCCAAGAGCCGAAGGGCCACGTAGCAGAGAGTGGTCGTGAACATGGAGCCCGCACCCTCGCAGTGCAGCCCGACGCTGCCGTCCGGGTTCTGCACGTTGCGCAGGTAGGTGATCATGCGCCCCCTGCGCTCCCTGGGGATCTCCTGGTCTGCCACCCGACAGAGGATGACGTACATGGGCAGGAGGAACATGGGGCCACCGTAGTCCCCTGTCCAGCACCCCAGCTCGCTCTGCCGCTCCGCCAGGTTGTCCAGGGCGCGCCGAAGGGCCTCGTCCGCCTCGCGCGCCAGGCGGCTCTCGAGCCCTGGGGAGACGTGGGTCTTGCTCTGCTTTTCGGTAACCATTATCTCGCCTGTGTCCGTGGTATACTCGCCGTGATGATCTCGCGTGGACGCCCCTTCCGCTCCGACCCCCCATCGCCTCGCGGTGTCTACCCGACCGTGTTGACAGCACGCAGAATGACTGTTACAGACTGCATAATGTCGTTCTACTTTTATAACACGGTTGGGCAAACCGCAAGTGTGTTTGGGCGTGCTCATGACTGACAAGAAAGACAAGTCGATCCAGGAAGATATCTCCCTGGAGGGCCTCCGGCGACGCATCAACAGCGTCAACCACGAGCTCCTCCTGCTCCTCAACAAGCGGGCAGAGATCGTTCAGCAGGTGCGCGAGTACAAGGAGCGCAACGCCATCGAGATCTTCATCCCCTCCAGGGAGAAGGAGATGCTCGACAGCCTGGTGGAGGCCAACCCAGGTCCCTTCTCGGACGACATGATCCGGCACCTGTTTCGGGAGATATTCCAGGCCTCCTTGCGCCACATGCAGCGCAACAAGGAGGAATCGCTGCGGGTGGCCCGTAAGCCCGGTGAGCCCACGGATGTCATCCCCGTGGGTGACCGGGAGGTGGGCCGGGAGCCCATCGTCATCGCCGGTCCCTGCGCGGTGGAGGACGAGGCGCAGATGGACCGGGTGGCCAGCCGCCTGGCAGAGCTGGGGGTGACCTTCATGCGCGGTGGCGCCTTCAAGCCGCGCACATCTCCGTACAGCTTTCAGGGGCTGGGCAAGGAGGGGCTGCTGCTGCTGGAGGCGGCAGGCAAGCGTCATGGCCTGAAGACGGTGACCGAGGTGGTGGACACCCGCACCGTGGACCTGGTGGCAGCCCACGCGGACATGCTGCAGGTCGGCAGCCGAAACCAGCTCAACTACGAGCTGCTCAAGGCGGTGGCCCAGGCTGGCAAGCCCGTGCTGCTCAAGCGAGGCTTCGCCGCCACCCTGGACGAGCTCCTGCGCGCCGCCGAGTACATCGTGGCGGGCGGCAACGAGAACGTCGTCCTGTGCGAGCGCGGGATCCGCACCTTCGCCCGGGAGACCCGCAACACCCTCGACATCACCGCCATCCCCCTGCTCAGGGAGATGTGTCGGCTCCCGGTCATCGTGGACATCTCCCACGCCGCCGGGCGACGGGATATCTTGCCCTCTTTGGCCCGCGCCTCCCTGGCCGCGGGCGCCGACGGGATCATGGTGGAGGTTCACCCGAACCCTGGCCTGGCCCGGTCGGACGCCGAGCAGCAGCTCGACCTGGACCAGTTCGAGCGGCTCCTCGACGGCCTCACCCCCGACCTGCTCAGCCTCCGCACCAGGACGGCTGCGCGGTCCGTCGAGCGCTAGACACACACAACGACCCTCCCCAGGTGGGGAGCGAGGGAGACTGCCATGCGACTGAGTGTTGCCTGTAATTTCGATCCGGACCTTGTTGATGGGCTCAAGCCGTACCCCGTGTACGAGGTCTACGGAAAGGTCACAACAGACTTCTACGGTGGAGGACGCCCGTCTTTTTACCTGCCCGAGGTGGACGAGGCGGCGGTGGCCAGGTACGTCAAGCGCTGCCATGCTGCGGGCGTTGAGTTCAATTACCTCCTCAACGCCTCCTGCATGTCCAACCTGGAGTTCACCAGGGAGGGCCAGCGGCAGCTCCGCTCCACCCTGGACTGGCTGTCGGAGATCGACGTGGACTCCATAACGGTCGCCAACCTGTTTTTCCTCAAGACCATCAAGAAGTCCTATCCGCATTTCAAGGTGCGAATGTCCGCCCACCGCTACACCGACAACCCGCGCAAGGTGCGCTTCTGGCAGGAGGAGGGCGCCGACTGCGTGGTTGTCTCCGAGGTGAACATCTACCGGGAGCTCAAGATCCTTCGCGCCATCAGGGAGGCGGCCACCCACGTGGACCTCTCGCTCATCGTCAACAACTCCTGCCGCCAGGACTGCGCCATAGCCGCCAACCACGCCACCGGGCTCAACCATGCATCCCAGTCCGACGCCAAGGGGTTCCCCCTCGACTACAGCTTCGTGTTCTGCCAGCACCTCAAGCTGACCCAGCCGGTGAACTTCCTGCGCGCCAACTGGATCCGCCCCGAGGACCTGCACATCTACGAGGAGATGGGCTACGACAACTTCAAGATCGTCGAGCGCAACTCCCCCACCAAGGCCCTGCTCCAGCGCACCAAGGCCTACGCCGAGCGGAGCTTTGACGGCAACCTCATGGACCTGGTGCAGTGCTACGGCTACGATGACTCCCTCTACTCTGAGAAGGAGCGGGACTACTACTCCGTCCGTCGGATGCTGCGGTACTTCATCAAGCCCCGCACGGTAAACCTGGTGAAGTTCCTGAAGGTGGTCCAGATGGGTAACGCCATGAGCCTGCTCTATCCCCGCAGCGGCAAGGCCGGCGTGGTGGTGGACAACAAGGAGCTCGACGGGTTCATCGACCGCTTCACCAAGACATCCTGCCAGTCCCTCGACTGCGAGAAGTGCCGCTACTGCCACAAGTGGGCAGAGGAGAAGGTGGAGATCGATCCCGAGTACTTCTCCAGGGTGAAGTCCATCCTGGAGGACCTGCTGGACGAGATGTACAGCGGCAGCTTCTGGACCTCCTACGCCAGGGGCGCCAGGCAGATCGTCAAGGGTGCTCTGCAGCACCTGGGTACCCCACGCAAGGTGGCCTGACCTCTCCCCCACCAGACACCTGGGACGGCGCACCGACAAAGCACTGCCACTGCTGGGCCTGTAGGCAGGCGACTCCGGCAGGAGCGGTAGCGAGGTGTCCGAAACCGGACGCCTGGGGTGGAGTCTGTCCAAAAACCGCGAAATATTGCTGAACCAACCACACTTGCGCCGGAGGACATCCTGACGGTCAAAGAGGTCGCTGACTACCTCAAGGTCACCGAGCGGACCTTGTACCGCCTCGCGCAGAAGGGGAAGATCCCTGCCTTCAAGGTGGGGGGCTCGTGGCGCTTCCGCCGCGACGATCTGGACCACTGGATCCGCGATCAGACACGCAACCAGGGAGGGGAGGAGTAGATGGCAGCCCCCTTGTCCCACCGTGTCGCTGAGCGGGTGCCCGACGCCGCAGGCATCTACCACGCCTGCTGGAGCGGCGAGATGGACGGCGAGAACCTGACCTACGCGCAGGCCCCGCATCCGGAGTACAGGCGGTACGTCCGCCCGCAGGTGATCATCGTGCCGGCCGCCCAAGGCCAGGACGGCGCTCAGGCAGCGACCGAGCGCGAGCCCGACGTGCCGCAGAAAGAACGGGAGAAGTCCCGCTTCGAGCAGATGCGCATCGCCCGCGAGGACGTCGCCTACGTCGTGTCGCAGCGCCTGCTCAAGAAGACGCCTGAGCAAGAGGGGCGCATCCGTGAGCAGGCGGCGCAGGAGGCGCTCCGGTGGATCGCGGGCGGCGTGAAGAGCAAGCAGGGCACGGCCGTGCTGGACGCGCTGGCCCTCCTCGATGGAGACCAGCTCAGGCCGCGGCAGTCGCGCTACGCCAAGCACGTGCTCGACCTGCTCTCCAAGAAGAAGGGGCAGGTCCTGGGCCGCAGCGAGCTGCTGGCGCCCGAGGATGGCGTGGACTACTGGACGCGCTTTAGGCTCGAGCCGGAGTTCCTCGCGGTCGTGCTCGCGGCGCTGGTCTGCAAAGGTCATCCAGGAGGATGAGAAGCTGCTCATGTACTACGACGTCGCCACCACGCGGCTGGGAATGGAGTGAGTCATGGCAAAGATCGACGGATTCCGTGTCAAGAACTACCGGGTGTTGAGGGATGTTACCCTCGGCAAGCTGTGGAACACTCCCAGTGCCAAGCCGCTGGCGGCGATGACCGCGGTGATCGGGAAGAACGGCGTCGGAAAGAGCACGCTGTTCGACGCGTTTGGGTTTCTCGCCGACTGCTTGAAGTACGGCGTGGAGGAGGCGTGTGACCAGCGGGGTCGCGGAGGGTTCGAGCGCCTTCGGGCGCAAGGCGTGGATGAGCCCGTCGAGTTCGAGGTCTACTATAAGGAAGATGGGAAGACTCGACCCATCACCTACGAGCTCACAATCGACGCAGACACTTCGGGACGCCCCTACGTCGCCTACGAGCGTCTCCGCCAACGCCGGAAAGGCCAGAAGCACGGTCGGCCCTTTTCCTTTTTGATTCTCAACAATGGTCGGGGAATTGCGTGGAAAGGGCAGGCTGAAGGGACCCAGGACGATGCAGATCGCAATCAGTTCGATCTGGATAGGCTTCTACGCGAGTTGGACGTTCGATCAGACGAGGAGAGCGCGACGACGGAATATGTCGAGCTCGATGACCCGCGAAAACTCGGGATCGCAACACTCGGAGCACTCAAGCAGCACCCCCGCATCGCCGCCTTTCGACGTTTCATCGAAGGCTGGTACCTGAGCTACTTCACTCCCGATGCGGCGCGCAGCTTGCCGCTCGCCGGACCTCAGAAGCATCTGAACGTCCACGGAGACAACCTTGGCAACGTGGTCCAGTTCATGGAGCGGGAACACCACAAGCAGTTCCAGAAGGTGCTGGATCGCATCGCAAGCAAGATCCCTGGGATTGACAAGATCGACTGGGAGAAGACGCCGGACGGGCGTTTGCTTCTGAAGTTCAACGACAAGGCATTCGCGGACCCATTCTTCGCCCAGCAGATGTCCGACGGGACGCTCAAGGTCTTCGCTTACCTCCTGCTCCTCGAAGACCCCGATCCACCGCCGTTCCTTTGCATCGAGGAGCCAGAGAACGGTCTCTACCACAAGCTCCTCGGGACCCTGGCCGAGGAGCTCAGAGCTCATGCCACGGGTAGGAAGGGAGGCTCGCAGGTCTTCATCACGACCCATCAACCGTACTTCGTCGACGCGCTGTCGCCCGAAGAAACCTGGATTCTGGAGAAGGGCGAGGATGGGTTCTCCTCGGTCCGTCGCGCGAGCGATGATCCCATCGTCGTCAACATGGTGGGGGAGGGCCTACCGCTCGGGGGACTCTGGTTCAGCGACTATCTTGATCCGAGGTAGCCACCATGCATTTCGAGTTCTTGGTGGAAGACGCCTCGGGCAAGATACTGCTCGAATCCGTGGTTGAGAAGATCCTCGGATCGAACGGCGCGGAGCACACCTATCGGTTCCACTCGTACAAGGGTGTTGGCACCATCCCGAAGGGGATGACCGGTAACATTGATGTGCGAAAGCGAATCCT
>JAJRWW010000727.1 GCA_024276595.1 Myxococcota bacterium | reverse complement strand
CCGTGGATACGACCCGGAGGTGGTGGAGCGCTTTCGTGCCCTCCCGGGGGAGGGGGTCACCGGCCGCGCCCTGGCGGAAGGGACACCGGTGCTCGTAAGCGATGTCTCCACCGTGGCTGACTATGTGCCCGGCGTGCGCGGGGCGGTGGCCGAGGTGGCCATCCCTCTGCTGGTGGACCGGGATGTCATCGGTGTGCTGGACGCCGAGAGCCGCCAGCCCCTGCAGATGGGCCAGGCGGACCTGGATCTGGTCTGCGCCTTTGCCAGCCACGCGGCCACGGCGGTCCGCAACGCCGCGCTCCACCGGGAGCTCGCGGAGCGCTCCGCGCGGCTGGACCAGAAGCTGCAGCAGCAGCGGCTGCTGGCCAGGGCCAGCGAGGCCATGCTCTCCACCCTCTCCCCCGACCAGGTGCTGTGCGAGGTGCTCTCCCTCGCCGCCGAAGCTCTCCCCTTCCAGACCTGCGCGGTGCTCCTGCTAGACGACTCCCGAAGTAAGCTCGTGGTGCGAGCCTGCCGTGGCTACCGCCAGGAGGTACAGGGGTTGGAGATCCCCCTTGGCAAGGGGATCACCTCCGAGGTGGTCGAGACGGGCGCTCCCTTGCTGGTGACCGATGTCCTCCAGGACGGACGCTACATCGAGGGGGTCTCGGGGGGACGCTGCGAGATGGCCGCGCCCCTGCGAGTCAACGGCGAGGTCATCGGCGTCCTGGACGCGGAGGCGGACCGGGTGGCGGCCTTCGACCAGGAGGACCTGGAGCTGTTTCAGATCTTCGCTTCGGACGTTGCGGTGGCCCTGCGCAACGCGCGGCAGTTCGATGAGCTGCAGAAGGCCAACCGGGCTCTCTCCGAGAACGTCATCGAGATGAAGCGGCTGAACACCGAGCTGTCGGTCCACGCTGAGCAGATTAGCCAGACCAACGAGGAGCTGGAGCACCGAGTGCGAGAGCTGCGCACCCTCTACGAGGCCTCCCGGACCATCACGTCCAGCCTGGATCTGAATCAGACCCTCGAGACCATCGTCGAGATGACCCGGCAGATCATCCACACCTCCTCCAGCGCCATCCGGCTGCTGGACGAGGAGTCCGGGGAGCTCTCCCCGAGAGCCACCTTGGGGTCGGACCAGGACCCGCAGGTGACCACCAGCGCCACGGGGGGCACTCGGCTGAAGACACCTCTGATGATCGGCGACCGCACCATTGGCTTCTTCGAGCTGGGGAGGGAGCAGGGGAGCTTCAGCGACGAGGAGAAGCGAATGCTCAGCACCCTCGCCAGCCAGGCCGCCATTGCCATCGAGAACTCCCGCCTCTTCGACCACACCCAGCGCACCTACTACGAGACCATCCGCGCCCTGGCCGAGGCCCTCGAGGCGAGGGACGCCTACACCCGGGGACACTCGGAGCGGGTCACCCGCTACGCCCTGGCCATTGCCGAGCAGCTCCAGATGACCTCGGAGGAGCTCCGGGTCATCGAGCACGCCGGTCTGCTGCACGACATCGGCAAGATCGGCATCAGCGACTCCATCCTGCACAAGCCCACGCACCTCACGGAGGAGGACCGCAAGGTGATCGAGCACCACCCCATCTTCGGGGACACAATCCTGGGGCCCATCAAGTTCCTGGACATGGTGCAGACCGTGGTGAAGCACCACCACGAGCGCTTCGATGGCTCCGGCTACCCGGACGGCCTCAGAGGCGAGGAGATCCCCCTCTCAGCCCGCATCATCTGCGTGGCCGACTCCTTTGACGCCATGACCTCCGACCGGCCCTACCGACCGGCCCTGGACCGGGCCACTGCCATCGGAGAGCTGGAGAAAAACCGCGGCAGGCAGTTCGACCCGCGCCTGGTGGACGTGTTCCTCTCCCTGCTGAGGACTCGATTCCCCGAGGGGGAGGCACCCCGAGACAAAGGATGACCAGAACCTTGCTCACTCTCCCCCCGAAGCTGACCGCCCTGGTCTGCGGTCTCGGCCTCTTTCACACATCCTGCGCAGAGGAGGTCCCCAACCGCCCCAGGAGACAACCGCCTCACCAAGCTGCTCGCTGTGGGCTCCACCCTCTACGCCACGGGCTACTGGAGCGACTACACGGTGACTCACGCCACCGCCTATCGCCTGGGTGGCGCCGGCCTGGAGCCATGGGACGACATGGGCGGCTTCTCAGTCACAGACACCCTGTCTCTCACCCCGACCTTGGGGCTGGTCTTTGGCGTGGCAATTGAGTCCACCCTGCGCTGGGCGGCCCGGGTTGTCACCCCGGCGGGGGTCACCGACGGTCATTGTTGGGCTATAATTGTCGAGCGGCAGCTCCTCTGCCGTTCGCTCACCATGCACGGCCAGCGCCCAAATCCCCTTGATGTCTCTCGCACGGCGATCCGGACAGCCACCCTGTGGCTAGCCCTTGGGGCCCTCCTCTCCATCCTAACCGGGGCTGCGGCCACAGCCCCGGCCAGCATCCGGGCAGCGCCCCTGGTGAGGCGCCCACCCGGAGAGCGAGCGCCCTCCATTACCGATTTTTGGAAACGGGAGCCGCCAGCGCTGGCAAGGGAGCGAGCTGGCCTGCTTCGGCGTGCGCTCCTGCTCGTGCGTCAAGGAATCTCCAGCGGCGCAAAGCCGAAGATACTGCATG
>JAJRWW010000074.1 GCA_024276595.1 Myxococcota bacterium | reverse complement strand
TCGGTCCCCACGCGTGGGCGCGCCCTGGTGCAGACCGGGGGCTGGGTGGAGCCTCCCCAGGTCTGTGACTCTGGCAAGGGGAGGCTGTATCTCCTGGGGAAAAACGGCCAGCTCTGGACGAGCGGAGACGGAGGAAAGACCTTTCGGGCCGCGTCGGATCCGACCCCCCCGGGGCATCGGGTGGTCACCATGGCCTGCTTGGGTGACAGGGTGGCGCTCGTCCTGCGTGGCCGGCCCCGCAAGTACCTGTACCGCACCTGCGATCCGGAGACCTGCACAGCTCCTGTGGCCATCTCCTGGAGCCGCATCGACCGGGTTCAGCTCTTCACCGACGGCCTTGCGATGGTGGCTCTCGCGGCCGGGCCTCGCTGCCTCTTTGCCAGGCGGGACCCCGGCGCATCAGGCAGGCTGAGCCGTCCCTCGGGGGTGACCCGCTGGAGCAGACCGCCTCGAGACTGGCTCCTGGTGCACGGCCCCGGCTCCCGGCAACAGGCGATCCTGCTGCTCTCCGACTCCTTGCGCCGACTGCGCACCTCGGACGGCGGGAGGAGCTGGCGCGGGGAATGATCCTGGGCGCGCACACCTCCATCGCCGGGGGCCTCCACCTGGCGCTGGAGCGGGGGGTGGACCTGGGATGCGACATGGTCCAGGTGTTTTCCAAGAACCAGCGGCAGTGGCGCTCAAAACCCCTCTCCGAGGAGGTGATCGAAGCCTGGACCGCGGCCCGCAGGGAGTTGCCAGTGGGGCCTGTGGTGTGCCACGACAGCTACCTGATCAACCTGGGACACCCGGATGACGATCCATGGCAACGCAGCCTGGCCGCCTTCATCGACGAGCTCGAGCGCTGCCAGGCGCTCTCCATCGAGCTGCTGGTGCTCCACCCCGGTTCGAGCCTGGGGAGGCTCGACGAAGGGCAATGCTGCGACAGGGTCGCCGAGGCCCTCAACCGCGCCTTCGACGCCACCTCAGACTGCCAGACCGTGGCCTGCATAGAGAACACCGCAGGCCAGGGCAGCTCCATCGGCCACCGCTTCTGGCACCTCGCCCGGATCATCGCCGGCGTGGAGGCCACCCACCGAGTGGCCACCTGCTTCGACACCTGCCACGCCTTCGCGTCCGGCCACGACCTGCGATCCGAGGACGGCTACCGGCAGACCTGGGAGCAGTATGACCGCGAGGTGGGCATACATCGCCTGCGCGTGTTCCACCTCAATGACGCCAGGCGCCACCTGGGCTCCAGGGTGGATCGCCACGCGAACATCGGCCTGGGCGAGCTGGGTGAGGAGCCCTTCCGCCGCCTGGTCAACGACCCCCGCTTCGCCCACCACCCCGCCGCCCTGGAGACGCCCTCGGAGGAGAACGGGGGCCACCGGGAAGACCTCAACCGCCTGAGGGCCCTCCTGCCCTGAGCGCCGCCCGGGTCCTGAGCGCCGCCCGGGTCCTGAGCGCCGCCCGGGTGGCCTTGAGCGCCCCACGGATTCTCGGCAAGCCTGGACCGCGCCCAGCCCCTGCCCGGCACGGCTCCATCAAAATGCGAGCTGGAGCAGGGTCCGCCAGCGGATGTCGCTCACCATGGCAGACGCTCTCTCGTGGCCGAGCCAGCTAAGGTCTGTCTGCAGCTTCCAGCTACTGCCGATGATGTACCAGTTGAACCCCAACGACGCCTCGTGCTCCCGTCGATTGATACCCGCCGTGAGGTACTGCTGCTCCAGCGCCGCCCTCGCATCCGGATCCGTCTCGGCGTCGATGATGTCGCCAGCTCGCTGTCGGGCGTCGTCCAGCAGCGACTGGTCGAAGTGGATCAGCGCGTAGCGCAGAGCTATCTCGAACCGCCTCCGGACCAGGTAGCTCGCCTGGACCAGAGCTCCAATCATGGCCAGCCGCTGGCTGAAGCGCCTGTCGCCACGCCCCGTCCCCAGGTACGCCGCCGCAAAGAAGGAGGCTCCCCGAGCCTTCACCAGAAGCTCCGCCCCGGCGCGCAGGGCCTGGTCCCGGATCACGTCAGGCTTCAGATCCCACGAGAGGCTCAGCGTGGCCGCGAAGCGAAAGCCTCCCCCCTTGAAGTCCGTGTCGTGGTGGGTGTCTATGCCCCCAGACTTGTACGCCAGCCTGGCGCAGATCTCCGGGTGGAAGCCCTCGAAGGGCGCGGGCGACGCCAGGTCGGAGGGGTTTCCCAGCGTCTCCCCCCAGGTCCTGGCCAGCAGGTTGTTGTTCGACTTGCGCGCGTTCTGTCCGGTGAAAAGGCCCACGGCGTAAAACAAACCGCTGCTGGCGGAGCCATCGTTGTGAAGCTGCAGGCCGAGCTGCCGCTCCGCGCCGAAGCCGGCCACGAGGATGGACCAATCGACCAGGGTCAGCGTCTTGAAGGAGCCATCCCGGTGGTTGGTAAAGGGGATCTTGAACTGGCCGACTCGGAGGCGCGCCTGCGGATGAAACCGGTAGTCCAGGAAGTAGTCCATGAGCTCGAGCGAGCTCGGCGCCGTGCTTATCTGCAGGTAGTATCGGAGGGACCTCGAAAGCACCGAGCCCCCCAGCAGGAGCCTGACACGACGCAACCTGGGGGTGGCCTCTGGCGCGCGGTCTCCCGGCGCCGGGTCTCCCTCGGCTCCAACGTCTCTCGCAAGGAGGTCTAGCTGGAGCTGTGCGGCAAAGCCCAGCTTCACCGAGCTGCTCCCGTCCTTGGAGACCAGCCTGTATGGCCCCAGCCGCTCGGGCCATGCACGCGGCGCGGACGTGGAGCGAGCCTCTGGCCGAGCGCCCAGGTGGGGCGTCTCGGGGGAGTGGGGAGACGTCCTTGGGGGGCTGGCCGGTCGTTCCTTCGGTGCATTCAGCGCCAGCATTGCCAGGAGTGCTACTGCTGCATTCATCTCTTGCTCCTATCCCGGCCTGGCCGGGAGCCAGTGGCCGCTGGCCGGGAACCAGCAGCCGGTGGCCGGTGGCCGGTGGCCAGTTGCCGGTGGCCGGTGGCCAGTTGCCGGTGGCCAGTTGCCGGTGGCCGGTGGCCAGTTGCCGGTGGCCGGTGGCCAGTTGCCGGTGGCCAACAGTCACGAAAGCCTAAACACAGACCGGCGTGAGACGCCCCGTGTGCTCCAGGCCGTATCCCGGCGTGGAGCCGCTGTCTCGGTCTCCCAACCACTGCAGCAGGCGGTCCAGGAAGTCGCCCAGGGGGGCCTCGCGCAGGTAGCAACCAGGGATGGCCAGTCGGTAGGTCTCGCGATGCAAAGGCACGAACTCCAACCCAGAGTGCTCCGCCGCAACGCGGATCGCCATGCCCACGTCCGCCCTCCCGGAGCGCACCGCGAGCGCCACATCCGCGTGCGAGGGCAGGGGTCCCACCACGCTCAGCTCGGCCGCCTCGTGCCCCAGGTCCTGGAGCAGGCGCTCGGTGACGCGCCAGGTCCCGGCCGAAGGCGAGCGGGCGGCAAAGCGAAGGCCCCGCTCCACCACGTCGGTCATGGCCCGGATCTCACCGCGCAGGTGCTCGGCCACCACGAGGCCCTGCTCCCGCTCGTACAGATCCAACAGGTAGCAGGGAGCATCCTCCGGGAGCATACCCGAGAGCTCATCGTCCTCGATGTGGAACCCGACCACGTGGGCCAGGCCGTTGCGCAGGGCCTCCAGCCCCTTGAAGCTGCCCACCCGGGAGGAGACCAGGGACGTCCGCAGATCCCAGCCAAGCGCTGCCAGCGCCCGCTCCAGCAGCCAGTCGTCGCTGCCCTGAATCACCAGCAGCCGGTCCAGCAAGGACCCGAGCATCCCCTCGGTCGGGTAGACCGTGTGCTCCCGCACCCAGCGCTCCACGAGCTCCCGCTCGAAGAGCCACTTGCCAGATATCCGCGCAGCAGGCAGCTTGCCAGCCTTTACCAAAGCGTAGATCTTCTTCTCGTTCAGCCGCAAAAATGCCGCCACGTCTCGGGTAGTCCAGTAAGCCATGAGAACCGCCATGGAAAAAGAGGTGCTCCCGGACCCCGCCCCGGACCCCGCCCCGAACCCCGCCCCGAACCCCGCTCCGGACCCCGCCCCGAACCCCAGATCCACGATCCAGGCACCAAAAAACACCCCAAGAAAACCAAATCCTCACACAGACGAACCAACTCTTACCAAAACAAACAAAAACAAACAAGCTGTTTCCTCCCCAGCTCACCAGCCAGCCCTGACCCAAGAGTAGCTCCATACCGCCGAGAGGGCGCGACAGTGCAAGCAGACCGAGGGGGCGCAACGGTGGGGGCGCCAAACCTCAGACGATGACGGCCACGCTGCGCCCCGCGAGCTCGCCATCGCCAAAGATCCGGGTGGACGCCTGGCAGCGCTGGCACACGCGGTAGACACGAACGTGGTCGGACTCGTCCAGGTGGAGGGCCAACCTGTCGAGCAGGCGTCGCATGTGATGCTCGGTTGCGGCGATCTCGAAGACACAGCTCCGGACTCCGCTGCCCGAGTAGCGCAGGAGGTCCCGAACCTGCCGGGCGCGATTCACATCGCTCACCTGGTACACGACCACCCAAAGCTGAGTCTGCTCAGGCACCTTTCCTCCTCCTCCCGGCGCCACTGG
>JAJRWW010000726.1 GCA_024276595.1 Myxococcota bacterium | reverse complement strand
CGGCAGGTAGCTCTCCAGGAACGACCGGGCCAGCCGCGGCCGGGCGATCATCTCCTTGAAAAAGTGGTCGTGGGGGCTCGTGAGGTCCTTCATGATCACGATCCTAGCGCGCAAGGCCCACGAGCGCAAAGGTCCAGAGATCCAAAGCTCGTCAAGCTGGTCACAGCTCGTCAAGCCCGTCACAGCTCGTATAGCTGGCGCGCACATGCTGGTTCCTCTGCTCTTCGCCTGCCGCGGCAAGCCGCCCGGCACCCGGGCGGCCGACGCCAACGCCAACGCCAGCGACGCCACCGCCAGCGACGCCAACGCCAGCGACGCCACCGCCAGCGACGCCAACGCCAGCGACGCCACCGCCACCGCTCCTCTTGGCCTGCTGAGGCATGACAAAACATGGCCGCCTTGACCGCGCATCATCCCGCCTGGCGGTGTGTTCGTCTTCGATGGCCTGCCGGCGCTGCTGCTGCTCTCGGTGAGTGCCCCGGGCCACGGCGTCCATGGGGCTACCCCAGCGTACGAACGAACTCCCGAAAGGCCGCGTCGTCCATGGGCGTTGGCTCGGCGCAGCTCTCGGGCGGGGTGTGAAGCAGGGTCTGGGTAAGGCTCTTCAAGGTCCTGGCCATGGCTGTGCGCGGCGCGTGCTCCACCAGCGTCAGGCCCGCCACCTCCGCCTGGCGAACCCGGCGCTCCCTGGGGAGCACCGCCAGCACCCGGGTGGACAGGCTCTTGGCAAAGGCCTCCAGCTCCTGGCGCCGGGTCCTGTTGTCTCGCAGGTTGAAGACGATCCCGAGCAGCGCAACGCCGTTGTCTCGATAGTGCCCCACCGCCTTGCAGATGTTGTTGGCCGCGTAGTAGGACATTATCTCCTCCGAGCTGACGATCACCACCTTGCGGGCAAACCCCCGGCGCAGGGGAGCGGCAAAGCCTCCGCACACCACGTCTCCCAGCACATCGAAGACAGCCGCGTCGTACCGGGTCTCGTCCAGGATCCCCAGCTCGTCGAGCAGCTCGAACATGCGCGACACCCCACGGCCGCCGCAGCCCACCCCGGGCTCGGGACCGCCAGACTCCACGCAGTGAACCCCCAGGCGCCCTGGCAAGACTATGTGCTCGGGGGTCAGCTCCCCCGCCCGCACCTCGAAGATGGTGTCTATGACCGTGCGCACGCTGGCAGGCTCCAGGAAAGGCATGGACGAGTCGTGCTTGGGGTCGCATCCAACATGCAACACCTGCTTGCCCGAGCGGGCAAGCACGGCTGTGACGTTGGTTGAGACCGTGGACTTGCCGATGCCTCCCTTCCCGTAAAACGCTATTTTTTCCATTGGCTATCGATACAGGGGGCCAAAGCGGCGCCTTGCTGCGGCCCCAAGGCCCCTGAGCCGCCCGATCACCCCTTCGAGGGTGGGGGCGCAGACAAGGCGCTGCCAGGTGACGGCCGCAGTTCGGCCCTGCTGCACGTCGAAGATGCCTACCATAACCCTGAGCACCAGCCGAGGCTCGCCCTTCCTTGTCCTGGTGGTTTCCAGCCGGTCCACATAGCCGGCGAGGATGTAGCGCGGCCCGCCCGCTGCGACGAAGGCGTTGGGCATTGCGGTCCGCAGCCACCCGAGCAGCTTCCGCGCCTCGACGGGGATCTCGTCCAGCCAGTCGTAGTAGTCCCCGACGAGCTGGGGGCTGCCGCTCTCCTTGGCCCGGTACCACATGCCCAGGGCGAGCCGCCAACCCAGGTTGCCAAAGCCCGCGCCGGGCAGCCTGGCCTTGACCTTCGAAACGCTGACGGCCCTCGATCCAAAAGCGTCCCAGAGCTCGCGGTTCATGTGCGCCTCGATGGCAGAGCGCATGCCAGAAGGGAGACGGTGCGCCTCCACCGGCATGATCACCAGCCGCTCCGAGGCCAGCAGGCGCTTGCGATATCTCTTGTTCACATAGGTGGTCCCCCCGCACCCCGCCAGGGTGAGCAGACACATCACAAAGACAGCAGACCTGTTCATGTCGCCTCTCCTAGTGGCGCAAATGGTACCCAATATGTGGCCCTCAGGCCAGAAAGGTGGTCCCTGTGGGAAGGATCTCGACCAGGAGGACAGGTCGCGCCAGGGGGCGGGGAGGGGCTCGGAGCTCTGAGCTAGCCCTTCTTCTTCTGCACGAAGACCGGCTTGAAGGCCTTGAGGAGCTGCTTGCCGAGGGTCCCGAGGGCGGCGATGTAGGCGGCCTTGTTGTTCATGGAGCTCTTCTTGAACCAGGTCGCGGCCACGATCTGCTGGTTGGTGATGTCCACGATGGCGCCGATGACGCGGTACTTCATCATCTTGCCACCAAAGGATGTCCCCTGCTTGTCCACGTGAGCGGTCAAGATGTAGCGGAACTGGTAACCGTCGGGGATGGGCACGCCAGCGGCCTTGAGCGCCCCCACTACCCAGTTGGCGAACTTGCCGATGGAGGCGAGCATGGGCCCGATCCAGGGGCGGCAGCGATCCTTGGCCAGGTAGGGGTTCTTGTGGAAGCTGGCCACGTGGAAGACGCCGTGGGCAAGCTGCCAGGAGAGGTTGCCAAAGCCGGCGGCCTCAAAGCCCTTCTTGATGGGCTGGAGGGAGACCCCATACTTGCCGAAGGTGGCGATGAAGCCAGCAAAGATGGTCACCTCGAGGGCGAGCTTCATCTTGCTGGGGAAGCCGTGGAAGTCCACGGGCATGATGAGGAACTTGTCCTTGCCGAGCTCGAGCTTGTTCTTGTAGGCGGTGTTGTAGAAGGTGTGGGTCGCACATCCGGCGCTCGCAACCGAGATCATCGCTGCCAGCGCTACCATCACTCTGAGCTTCTTCATTGTGTCTACTCCTCCCAAGGGGAATGGTCTGTTTCGCCCGCCACCGCGGACATTGTGAGTCGAGCCATCGTGTCCACCTGTGCGCCCCAGGCGGGCGCCAGGGGAGGCCACCCAAAACCTACGTACGCAAAAACACGGCCGGAGTATACATACACGTCGGCCCAATACAAACCCATTTTCTCCGAAAAAGCCCCAGGCTATGTGGGGCTTGTTCCTCAGGGCTTCGGCCGCCCCCCCGGCCCCTCGGAGCGCACCCCATGACCGGGCTTTTTCCCAAGGGCCCTCAGCTTCTTCGCCCCCTCGCAGGCGGCGAGCTGCCCCATGTGGCAGGCGCGAGAGTAGAGCTTGCGAGCCATGGCCAGGTCCACGGGGAACTCCCCCAGGCCCTTCTCATACAGCGCCGCCAGGCCTGTGCAGCCCTTTCGGCCGCCCAGGTCGCAGGAGCGCTTGAAGTACCTGCCGGCCTGGGAGAGAGACCTGGGCACCCCCTGGCCACTGGCAAAGGCCTGACCCACGAAGAAGCAGCTCAATGCCTGGTACTTGTGGCTCAGGTCGCAGGACCTCTTGAAGTAGGCCGCGGAGCGAGCAAAGTCCCTGGCGCCCCCGCCACCCTCGAACCAGTACTTGCCCAGCCTGAAGCAACCTGGCCCCACCTTGCCCTTGCAGGCTGCGTCGTACTGCTTCATGGCCGCTGCCAGGTCCTTCTTGACCCCCTGTCCGAGCTCCAGCATGTTCGCCAAGTGAAAGCACCCCTCCGGCTCCCCCACCGAGCACGCCCTGGCAAACCAACGGGCGGCCCGACCAAAGGACTGGGCCGCGCCGCGACCCTGGTAGTGAGCGGTGGCGACCTTCAGACATGCCTTGCCGTCCCCCTTGCGGCAATCGGCGGAGAGCGCCTCCAGGGCGTCGACAGGAGCCCCGCCCTTGCCGCCCCTGGTGGAGCAGCCGCCAGCCACCACCAGCGCCGCGAGAAGCGCGGCCACGAAAGCCAGCGCCCTGCAGCCAACACCAGGGTCGCACGGATGGCGCCCGCCGGGGCGAAGAGACGAAGGGATCATGTGGACACCATGAGAGTCTGAGCACATGGCCAGGAACTATCCCGCCACCGCCGACAGGTCAAGGAAGATGCGCGCCCGGCCACCTGCTCCATCCCCGCACCGGCCCGCAAAGAAGTGGGCGGCCACACACGGCCTCACGGTCGGCTCCGCGAGGAATGGCTGCCGAGCCGGAGCATGAGCTTTCGCAGGGCCCCCAGGACCGCCGGGGAGGATGCCCAGTCCTGGCGAGCGCAGCCCCGCAGCAGGGCGCGCAGGGGCTCCACCTCAGCGGGCGGAGACTGCTCCAGCAGGTTGTGTGCCAGCTTGACCACGGTGGGGCACGCGCCCTTTCCGGCCATGGCTGGCAAGGCTGCCACGGCCCGGGCCCCGGCGCCGCCCAGCACAGAGAGCCCCAGCATGAGGCTGTCGGGGCTCTCCCCGGTGCCATCCGACCGGGCCACGGAGAGGGCCTTTGCAAAGGGCATGGCCAGGGGCCGGGCCAGCTTGCGCAGGCGCGAACGATCCCTGGCGGGCAGGAGCGCCTCGTTGGGCCTGCTGGTGAGAATCAGGTAGAGCACCATGGCCACCCTGGTCAGCCCACCCGCGGGAACGGGAGGCACCAGCCGCTTGACCGTGTCCTCGCCGCCAGCAGCCAGCCCCTGGTATATCTCGTAGTCGGGCCTGGTGTCGGAGAGGAAGACCTTCCACAGGTACCTCACCGTGGGAGCAAGCTCCATGCGAAGGGCCGCCAGCTCTCCGTCGGTGCGGCGGGTGAGCCCGTCACGCACGACGAGGTGGTAGGCCAGCGCTCCGGCGGCCCGCAAGGTGGGCAGGTGCAGCGGCGCCCGCGCCACCATCTGGTGGAGGGCAGAAATGAGCGCCCTGCCCAGGCGCGCCAGCGACAGGGCATAGGCTCCCCGGTTCTCCTCGTCTGCCCGAAGCAGACCCAGGGCCGCCGAGAGCGCGGGCCTAGTGCCCGGCCAGCCCTTCACCAGGCTGTCCATGGCGGCAAGCCTCTGCTTCTGGGTAGCGCTCAGGGTCAGGTGGCCGCGAAGCAGGGCCAGCTCCCCTGGCGCCACCGATGATGACCCCGAGACGCCACCGGAGGCCATCGGGCTCGATCCCCTCCCGGCGCCCTGCCCAGGCCGGCGCCCAGATCGCCCTCCCCGGGCTCCCTCACCCCCGGCAGCGGTGGAGACACCCGCCCCACCCCCGCCACCACCCTGCCCCTTGCACGCGCCCACGCCGCCGGAAACGGCCAGGAGCGCCACCAGTGCAATCGCCACAGCTCTCATGGGAAGCTCCTTTCACGCCCAGTGCTCCCGCGCCCGACAATGTAAAGGCCAGCACACCAGGGAGCAAGCCTCGCCTGACCAAAGCCCTGCGCACCCCTTCGCCTCCTCTCACTTCCCGCTCCGCACACACCCGGGAGCTTTTCGGCACCTTGACACGAGCGCAGCCGGCTGATAAAAGCCCTCCGCGCGGGCCCATAGCTCAGCCTGGTAGAGCACCGGACTTTTAATCCGTTGGCCGAAGGTTCAAATCCTTCTGGGCTCAAAGCCGCGCGGGCTCTGGATGGGGCATTCACCAGAGCGTAGGCGCGGCCCATCTGGCCCCATCGTTCAGTGGTTAGGACACCGGCCTTTCACGCCGGCGACACGGGTTCAAATCCCGTTGGGGTCACTCTACCTGTAGCGAGAAGCCGGTCTCGGCGCCGAGCAGCCGCGCCAGGTCCTCGATCTCCTGCTCGGGGGGGCACTGGCGGACCTTGATCCGCACCGTTCGCCCGGCCACGTCCAGCCCGGGGCCCTTGCGGAGGGACCAGTCGGGGGGCAGGTTGGAGCGCACCAGCGCCAGCACCGCCTGCTGCTCCACCCGGTCGGCGACGCGTATCGCCCAGCCAGTCTCCACCTCGAGGTCTCCAATCCGCGGCATCTGCCGCTGCCCCACCTCGGGGCTGATGAACCTCAGCTCGATGAAGGGGCCCTCGGCGCCCGTGCGCTTGCTCTTCTTCAGCGGAATCGCCCCCTCGCCCTCATTGAGGGGAAGCGCAGCACAGGATCCAGCCCGGCGGCCAGGACCTGCTCCCGCACCTCCTGCTCCAGGGCGGCCAGGTGCGTCTCGGCACAGACCTCCACGGCCCAGCCGCTCTCCTCCTCCAGGCGGGCTATCTCGCTCCTTGACGCCTCGCGCTCCACGTCCGGGAACTGGAAAAGCAGCCGCAGCGTCCACCTGTCCCGGTCGGCGCCCCGGCGATACAGACCCCGAGAAGCGCCGATCAGCTCGTCTGCCAGCGCCAGAGCCTGGTTCTGCTCCAGGCGACCGTCCTGGTCTCGCCCGGCCACAGCCCCTCTGCCCACCGCCGATGCTCCCCCCCTGGCATCTGTGGGGAGCACTGCTCGATACAGGTATGGACGCTTGCGATCCGGCTCGAAGAGCCCGGGCGCCCCCCGAAGCAGGTCGTGGATGAAGCCGTTGTTGTTGTGATCAAGGTCGAGCCACTCATCCGCAGCATGATAACCGCCAGGGCGAAGGGGATCCACTGCTTGGGGCTGCATGATCGGCGCCCGGACCGGGCGGCTCGGGAGCCGCTGCGCCGCGGGGAGATTTGCCCCTGGGGGCGCGGGGCGTGTAAGCTGTCCGGGCCCACGTTGCACACACACTGCGGGAGAGCCACATGACGCCCACTCCAGAGCCGCCGCCCTCGCCCACGCCACCCGACCACGCAGATGGACTACCTGCTCCGCCTGCCCCGGCGCCGCCCATCTACACCGCGGACGGAAGGGGGATGCTGCGCAGGGACGCGGGCCTTTACGTGCTACACCTGCAGGGCACCGGAGCACAGATGGCCCGCCAGCACGGGGAGCTGCTCGCACGGGAGATCCGGAGCGGCGCGCTCCCCTTCATGGCGAGCTTCCTGCTCCGACAGGTGGGTGGGACCTCCGAGCAGAGCTCGGGGCTCAAGTCACGCTTCCTTTCGGCGGCTGTCACGCTCCTTAGCCGGCTTGTGGCCTCCCGCGCGGAGGGCTCCCTGCTGGAGGACCTGCGCGGCCTCGCCGAGGCGTCTGGCCTGCCCCCCGACACAGCGGACATGGCCCTGGCCGTGCCCGACCTCACCATGTTCATGGTGGGCGCCGCCGACTGGCTGTGGCGGCTGCGCCTGTCGCTTCAGCGCGCGCCCATCAGGGGCGCGGCTGGCTTCGGTTGCTCCGGGGTCATCGCGCTCCCCGACGCCACCGCCTCGGGCCACCTGCTCCAGGCGCGCACCCTGGACTACGACGGCCTGGGCTTCTTCGACGCCTACCCGACGGTGGCCTTCTGCAAGCCCTCCGGGGGCCAGGCCTACGCCTGCATTGCGTCGGCCGGAGTGCACTCGGCGGCCCTCACGGGCATGAACGAGGCGGGCCTCTTTCTCGCGGCAAACACAGCCCCCACCAGGGACGTGTGCCTTGGGGGGATGCCGGTCTTCTCGGTGAACGAGGCCGTCGTGCGCGAGGCAAGGACCCTCCACGAGGCCGTTGCCATCCTCGACCGCGCCAGGCCGGCCTCGGGCTTCAACGTGATGCTCTCCAGCGGAACGGAGGGCGACGGCCTCGTGGCAGAGTACTCCCACAGCCGCCTCGGCATCCGCAAGCCCATGGGCGGATGCCTGGCGGCCACCAACCACTACCTGCACCAGCGCACCGCCCGCACGATCCCGAACGTGACCGTCGTGGACACGATCAACACCCGCAAGCGCTACCTCCAGCTCCGCCGGGGCCTTGCGGCGCGATATGGATCGCTCACCAGGAGCGACCTCCTGGGCTTCATCCGCTCCCAGCGCGAGCACCCCACAGGGGCTCTGCGCGTCCTCGGGGACGTGGTGTGCAACTACCTGAACATCTCGTCCGTCCTGGTGGACGTGACCGACCGGATCCTGTGGGTGGGCTGCGACTCCGCGCCGGTGGCCCTGGGGAGGTTCGTGCGGCTCGACCTCGACAAGGAGCTGGCGAGCTTCGGGCAGCCCCGCTCCTACGCCATGGAGACGATCCCGGCAGATCCCTTCCGAGACACCCCCGAGTGGGAGGGCCTCCAGACCTACATTCGAGCCCACCGGGCCCACTCCTATGAGCGAGACGACTCCAGGGCCTACTCGCTGCTGCTCCAGGCTCGCCAGCAGCTCCCGGAGGAGCCGCGCGTCCACCTGGCCATGGCCCTCGTGGCTCTCCGGCTGGACCTGCCAGAGGAGGCGAAGGGCCACGCAGGCGCCTACCTCGCCAGCGTCCCCGACTGGGACGCCCGCCGCTACCGGGCGCACCTGGTGCGTGCCTGGGCCTGCCAGCTACAGGGCCTGGATGACCTGGCCCGCTGTCACCTGGACGCGGCCCGCCGCCAGTCCCCACACCTGGACGACGCCGACTGGGAGATCCGCCACTGGTCTCGCAAGCGCTTCACTCAGCGAGACCGGGAGCACCTGGACCTGGAGCTCTTCAACGCCAAGCGGCTGCTCTTTTGACCGACCGTGTCCGGCATGTACACCTCACGCGATCCTTGGACCCTCGGGGCCGGACCTGCTAAACAGT
>JAJRWW010000725.1 GCA_024276595.1 Myxococcota bacterium | reverse complement strand
GGGGTTCAAGGTGGCGTCCGAGCGGCCGTAGATGATCACCCCGTCGTTTAGGGTGATCTCCACGAAGTCGCCGTGGTGCCACACGTTCTCGTAGCGCTCGAAGTAGGCGGCTCGGTACCTGGCGCCGTCGGGGTCGTTCCAAAAGTAGATGGGCATGGACACGAAGGGCGCGGTGCACACCAGCTCACCCTTCTCCCCACGCACGGGGTTGCCCTCGGGATCAAAGGCCTCCACCTTCATGCCGAGGCCACGGCACTGGAGCTCACCTCTGTACACCGGGAGGTTGGGGTTGCCCAGGGCGAAGCAGGAGATGATGTCCGTGCCGCCGGAGATGGAGGAGAGGCAAAGGTCCGCCTTGATGTCCCTGTAGACGTACTCGAAGCTCTCCACGGAGAGGGGAGAGCCGGTGGAGCAGATGGTCCGCAGGGAGGAGAGGTCCAGGTCCCTGCCCGGGCGAGCGCCGGTCTTCTCCAGGGCGGCCAGGTACTTGGCGCTTGTGCCGAACACCGTCATGCCCTGGTCCTGGGCGAAGCGCCAGAGGACCAGGGGGTCGGGGGCGAAGGGAGAGCCGTCGAAGAGCAGCAGGGTGCAGCCGGCGGTGAGGCCGGACACGAGCCAGTTCCACATCATCCAGCCGCAGGTGGTAAAGTAAAAGAGCCTGGAGCTCCGGCTCACGTCCGTGTGCAGCCACAGCTCCTTGATGTGCTGCAGGAGGGTGCCGCCTGCGCCGTGGACGATGCACTTGGGCACGCCCGTGGTCCCGGAGGAGTACATGATGTAAAGGGGGTGGTCGAAGGGGAGCTGGGCGAACTGGATCTCCCCGGCGTCGGGGGATAGAAAGTCTTCGAATGGCACTGCCCCCTCGAGCTGTGAGAGATCCGGCTCCTCGCTCACGTTGGGTATCACCACCACCTGCTCCACGCAGGGGAGCTCCTGGAGCACGCCCGCGATTCGCTCCAGGGAGTCGTATGGCTTGCCATTGTAGAAGTAGCCGTCCGCCGTAAAGAGGATCCGCGGCTGGATCTGACCGAAGCGATCCAGCACCCCCTTGATCCCAAAGTCCGGGGAGCAGGAGGACCATATGGCGCCTATGGACGCGGTGGCCAGCATGGCGATGACCGCCTCGGGCATGTTGGGCAGAAAGCCCACCACCCGGTCTCCGGCAACGATGCCCCGCTCTCGCAGGGTGCGGGCCAGCCGCGCCACGCTGTCATGGAGCTGGGCGTAGGTCAGCGAGCGCGCCGGGCGAGCCTCGCACTGGAAGACCATGGCGAGCTGGTCATCCCGGTAGCGCAGCAGGTTCTGCGCGAAGTTGAGCCTGGCGCCCACGAACCAGCGAGCGCCGGGCATGCTGTTCTCATCGACGACCCTGCGCTCCCAGGGGGTCGAGGCCTGGATCTCGCCATGCTGCCAGATGGACTCCCAGAAGTCGGCGCGGCTCTGGACGGACCAGGTCCACAGCTCCTGGTAGCTCTCAAAGCTCCTGGAGCGACTCTCTCGAAGGAAGTCGATGTACCGGGTCATTCCCGAGGCTGCAATCCGTTCGGCGGAGGGAGTCCAGATAGGCTCGCTCATGGTGTGCTTCTCCAGCGGCTACGACTTTTGGAGAGCAATCTATCAAAGAGCAGGGGGCTGCGCCACTTTACAGCATTGGGCCCCCAAAAAGCCTGGGAGAGCAGATAACAGCATCATTGCTGTAGACGGCAGGGCGTCTCCCAGAT
This sequence comes from Myxococcota bacterium, assembly GCA_024276595.1. GTDB lineage: Bacteria > Myxococcota_A > Polyangia > HGW-17 > JAJRWW01 > JAJRWW01. The sequence continues at coordinate 3,501 of JAJRWW010000725.1, read as the reverse complement.
AGAGTCAGAAGGTATTAGGAGCTACCGGACTTTCAGATACAAGGATTGCTCGATGAAGAGACACACATTCGCCATACTCTCTGTGCTAGCGATGCTGGCCACCGCCTGCGGCTCCCATGGGGGCGTGGGCGCCAACGACAATGGGAACACCAACGACAACGGGAACACCAACGACAACGGGAACACCAACGACAACGAGACACTTCCGAGCTGCGGGGACAGCGTTCTCGACCCTGGGGAGGAGTGCGACGATGGCGCGCTCAACTCGGACACGGCTCCTGATGCTTGTCGTCTCGACTGCACCTTCCCGACCTGCGGTGACGGTGTGGCAGACACTGGCGAGGTCTGCGATGGGTCAGACCTGCGAGGCAGTAGCTGCACATCCGAGGGCTACACCGGAGGGGACATGGCCTGCGCCAGTGACTGCACTTTGGATGACAGCGGCTGCACCACCTGCGGTGACGGCGTCGCCGAGGGCGCCAACCCCGGCGACTCGGGATACGAGTCATGCGACGGTACCGATCTTCGCGGTCAGGACTGCGCATCCCTCGGGCACGTGTGGGGTGACCTTGCCTGCCTGGGATGTCAGGTCGATGAGTCCGGCTGCTACGACACCCAGCCGGTGTGTGGCAACAACGTCATCGAGGACGTGGAGGAGTGCGACGGAACAGACATGGGCGGGCAGACGTGCGTCTCCCTGGGGGAGGGCTTCACTGGTGGGAACCTGGGCTGCACAGGGGGTTGTCTGCTCGACCGCTCCGACTGCGCGGTGTGCGGCAACGGCATGCAGGAGACCGGCGAGGTCTGCGACGACGGCAACACGGTGGATGACCTCACCTGCGCTGGCAACTGCCTCACGGCCTGCGCCCCCTCCTATGCCGAGTGCAACGGAGACACATCCACGTTCTGCGCATGGGATGGCTCGGCCGTGGTGACCGAGTACTGCGACCCCCTCCAGGGGATGGGATGCAATGCCAACACCGGCCGCTGCGACGGTCTCTGCGCCATGAGCCAGCTCGGCCGGAGCTACATCGGCTGCGACTACTACCCGACGGTCACAAACAACGGCTTGCTTGTCAGCACGGCCTTCAGCTTCGCCGTGGCGGTCTCCAACTCGACCCAGGCAGTGGCCAACGTGACCGTGACTCGGGGAGCCAACACGATAACCTCGGTGGCGGTGCCTGCCGGGGACGTGGCCGTGATCACCCTGCCCTGGGTGAACTCCCTCAAGAGCTCCACCAGCACGGTGCTGGTGACCGACGGCGCCTACCGCCTCCGCTCGGACAACCCGGTCACGGTGTACCAGTACAATCCCCTGGAGTACACGGCGGGCGGGGGCTTCTCCTACACAAACGACGCAGCGTTGCTGCTACCCGTAAACACCTGGACCGGCAACTACATGGTCGTCTCACGCAATGTCTGGTCGGGCTACCCCGGCCTCTACGCCGTCACGGCCATGGAGGACAACACCACCGTCACCCTGACTCCCTCGGCCAGCGGCGGCATTGTCCGAGCTGGCGCTGGGGTTGCCGCCAACGGCACGGGAACCATCGTGCTGCACCAGGGTGACGTGCTCCAGGTGCTCTCCAACGCGGGCGGCGGCGCGCCCGACATCTCCGACCTCACCGGTACCCTCGTCACAGCGGACAAGCCGGTGCAGGTGATAGGCGGTCACGAGTGCACCGATATCCCCTACAACGTCACCTGGTGTGACCACCTGGAGGAGTCGATCCCGCCCATCGAGACCCTTGGCGACGAGTACCTTGTGGCCTCCCCGCTGATCAACGCCACGACCACCAAGGCGATGCTCGTGAGGGTGATCGCCACACAGCCCAACACCACCATCGTCTACGACCCGCCGCAGAGCGGGGCGCCCACATCCCTGACCAGCGTGGGGGATTACTTCGAGATCGGGCCAGTTGACGCAGCGTTCCAGATCACAGCGAGCCAGGACGTGATCGTAGTGCAGTACATGCAGGGGCAGGCGGCGGGCGGGGGAACCGGTGACCCGGCCATGGCCATCGCAGTACCCAGCCGGCAGTACCGGAGCAGCTACCTGTTTCACGCGCCGACCAACTACGAGGCCAACTACGTCAACATCACGGCCCCCACCGGGGCTTCGGTAACCCTGGACGGTGCGGTGGTTACAGGCTGGACCGCGGTGGGCACCACCGGCTACAGCGTGGCCCGGGTCCAGCTCAGCAACGCCGGGACCGGCAACCACATCATGGAGTCCACCGACCAGTTTGGTATCAGCGTCTACGGCTATGGCCAGTACACCAGCTTCTGGTATCCAGGTGGGCTCAACCTGAGCGATTAGCGAGGCTTTGGCTCTCACGGATGGAGAGCCACTCCCTGCTATCCTTCGCTCGCGTGGGGCTCGGGCCTTCGAATCAGCTTTGCCAGGATGAGGGTGATGGGGGCTACGATGAAGCTGAACAGGGCGCCCATCTTGACGCTGTCTTGGAGAGCTCCCTGGGGGAAGGCCACCACCGACACGAAGAGGGCCACGGTGAAGCCGATGCCAGCGGCCACGCCCACCACGATGAGGTCCCGGGTGTTCATGCCCTTGGGCAGGGTGAGCCCGAAGAGCTGTCCGAGCTTGGTCATGCCAACGATGCCCATGGGCTTGCCAAAAAGGAGGCCACAGCACACCAGCGCGGTCCCGACTCCCATTGCGGAGAAGACCACCCCTGCGTTTACGAAGCCGAAGAGGCCGAGGATTATCTCCACCGGGCGCTTCCACCAGTGCTCCATCCTGTTGAGCGTGTCGGCGCCCTCCGACTCGCCTGGCGCCCAGACCCCGAGGTCCGTGTGCTCGTGGGGGAGGCACCAGGCCAGGGGCACCAGGGCCAGCGCCGGGTGGATGCCGCCCACGAAGAAGCCGTACCAGCTTATTATCCCGGGGCCAATGAGGTAGGGCCAAAAAGACTTCACCTTCAGGACCTTCCATAGGACCGTGCAGAGCCCGATGGCCGCACCGAGCAGGCCCACCAGCATGAGGGGGTTGGTGTCTCCAGTGGGATAGAACGTCGCCAAGACGATCAGGCCACCGGCGTCGTCCGCTATGGCCAGCAAGAGGAGAAAGACGATGGCCGGGTGAGTCTTGCCGGCCACCCGCGGGAAGACCAGCCTGGCGACCATGTAGCTGAAGGCGATGTCGGTTGCCATGGGCACTGCCCAGCCCCTGAGCAGCGCGGGCTCGAGCATGTGTGCTCCGGCCACGTAGATGATGGCGGGGCCGGCCATGCCGCCCGCAGTGGCCAGCAAGGGCAGCGCCGCCGTGCGGCCTGAGGAGAGGGCTCCCCCCGGCAGCATGGCCTCTCGGATCTCCTTGCCCGCCAGCAGGAAGAAGAAAGCCATGCACACGTCGTTGACGATCCAGTGAAACAGGTTCACCTGGTGTCCCCCGAGGGTGGCGTTCTTGGAGTGAACCAACCAGCCGTAGGAGCCAGGAGCCACGTTGGCGAAAATCAGCGCGGCGCCGGCTCCCACTAGGAG
>JAJRWW010000724.1 GCA_024276595.1 Myxococcota bacterium | reverse complement strand
GCCATCCAGCACGCGGATGACCCCGTAGGCGCCGTTGTAGCAGCCAGAGGATCCGTCGTTGCCGTTGTAGGTCATCACCACGATGGATGGCTCGATGGTGGACGCGTCGTTGTCGAAGTCAAAGTCCACCACCATGGGCGTAGAGAGCACCCGCACGTGGTCTGGGTACGGGTCGCCCACCGGGGGGCCCAACCACTCGCACTGGATCCCCGGCTGAAAGAGGCCGGCTATGGAGAGCTGGGTGCACTCGGGATTTGTAGGTCCCCGCGGGCCCACACCGTACGGGACGCAGATCCCTTCCTGGCAGTAGCTGTCGTTTTGGCACTGGTCATCGTCCTCGCAGAGCCCCTGATCCAGGATGCAGCCACCCTCGTAGCAGATCTGGCTCTCCTCGCAGCACAGCCCACCGCAGGCCGCGCGCCCATCAGGGCACTCTCCGCCGCCGTCACCCTGGCTGGCGTCATCCTCTGGTCCGGCGTCCTGGTGGGCAGCAGCGTCACCTCCCCCGTCCTGCAAGCCCCCATCTGCCAGGGAGACGCAGACGCCACTGGCAGAGCACACGAGACCGCCCGCGCAGGGCGCGTCCGGGCCACAGTCGTCCCCGACTCCACCGCCCGCGTGGTGGGTTCCACATGCAACAAAGCTCAGCGCCCCGACCACCAAGCCCAGCCAGATGCCAGCGCCTGCGCCACGGGGGGTCATCCTGTTGTCAATCATGTTGGCTCCTCTTCACCAAAGCGCCCACGTGCCGAGCGCTCAAGTATAATAGCAGCTCGCCGCCCACTCGCGGTAGGTAAGGCTCGCGAAAGAGCTTCGTCAGCATCTGGCTGCCCATGTCTCACTCGCGGAGCAGCCAGCTCACCTGGCCCCTCTCTCCTGGGCAGCGGTGGTCCCTGCCGCCCTGGTCCACTCCAGCCCAAGGTGTACGAGCAGAGGGAGCCTCCGGAGCCGACCCACTCCCCGCGGGGTCACAGCCGTCCAGGCCAGGTCCAGCCTGCGCAGGGCGAGCATGTTCGCCAGGTGAGCCAGGCCAGCGTCGGTGACGCCAGCGCGCCGCAACCCCAGCGCCTCGAGCCGCGTCAAGTCCTTCAGGTGAGCGAGCCCCAGGTCCGTCACCCACGGCCCCACCGCCAGCATTCTCAGGCTCCCCAGCCGAGCCACCAGGTCCAGCCCGAGATCCGTCACCGTGGAGTCCGCCAGATCCAGGGCGCGAAGGCTCTCCATGGAGGAGATTCGCTCCACCCCGAAGTCGCCGATGGGGTTGCGCGACAGATCCAGCACCTTCAACCGCCGCAGGGAAGAGAGGTCCTCCAGGTCGGCGTCGGCAACTCCCGTGCCCCCAAGCCCCAGCCAGCGCAGCTCGACCAGCCCTTGCAGAAACCTCGCGCCTCGCAGGCGCACGCCGGTGAGGTCGAGGAGGCGCAGGGACCTCATGCGCCCGAGCCACCTCAGACCCCCTGGAGCCACCCGCGCGCCCGAAAGAGAGAGCCCCCGCAGACCTGGCAGCTCCGCGAGGATCCGCATGTCCGCCGCCCCAAGGGCCCAGCCCTTCAGCGACAGGGCCTCGAGGCTCCCGGCCAGGCCCCTCAAACCCCGGAGCCTCCATGTCCAGCGCGCGTCCTTGTACCCCGGGGCGCTCCCTCGGGTGTCCCCGCCTCCCACCAGGGCCAACCCCAGGACCGGAGCAGACCGCAGCAACCCAAGGACTGCGGGACCCATAGCCCGGGCCTCCATCACCACCCAGCCATTCCAACCTCTCCTCGTGCCGAGCCACCCGGCCGCCTCCCGGGAGCTCAGGCCCACCAGGTTCGCGCCGAACCTCCGGCCGTTGAGCAGGATCCAGCGCCCCCTCCTGCTCCACACGGCTGTGCGCCCCCCTCTGTGCCGCCAGATGCGCACGTCATCCACGAGCTCGTGGGCCACCCAGGCCCCGGTCTCGGCGAGCAGAAGGGCCCACAGGTCGGGCCCCTCGTACACCTCCACGAGGGCGGATGGCGATGCCCCCTCCGGGGGGCGCTGGCACGACCAGGATCCGCAGCCCCCCACAAACAGCAGCAGGGCAGCGAGCACGTCACACCACCGGGATGCACGGCCCATGGCAACCTCCTCGGGCCACGCACTTTCAATTAGGATGCCAGACATGAGCCAGGCGCAGAGAGGGGCCCAGGCTCGCCATGCCAAGCCGGTTCAAGCCCCTGTCGTGTGCGGTATCCGTCCACGGGCGGACGGTATCCGTCCACGGGCGGACGGTATCCGTCCACGGGCGGGAAGCCTCCGCTCCTCGCAAAAACTTGGAACCGCCAGCCCGACCCGTTGTCCTACCGCCCGTATACGCATTGACGCGGCCATGGCAGGCAGCACTCGAGCCGCTCCCTGCCGGTCTGTTGGCCGCAGAGAACACAGCAGCAGTCGACGCGGGGTGGGCCAGGAGCCTGCGCCCCAGTGCGTTCCAGGAGGACGTCATGAATGAGCATCTCTCTCTTCCCGGCAGTAGTGAGCCCCGCACAGAGCCAGGCTCCGAGGATCGCACCAAGGTGGAGCGGCCTGGCGCCAGCAGCTCGGTGGAGGTTGTGGCACGCTTCCAGGGAAGCACGCACGTGGTCAGACACCTTGACGACCCCGGCGCCGGCAAGCCTCGCGCCGGTAGCCTCCTGGTCCTGGGGCTCGGCCTGTGCCTCGTCGTGGGCGGTGTGGTGG
>JAJRWW010000723.1 GCA_024276595.1 Myxococcota bacterium | reverse complement strand
GGTCCTGCTGGACGGCGTCACCATCAACTCCTGTCTGCAGCTCGCCGCGGCCTGCCATGGCCGGGAGGTCTTGACCATCGAGGGCCTCGCCGAGGGCGGGGCGCTGGATCCGGTGCAGGAGGCGTTCGTGGCCCACGGGGCAGTGCAGTGCGGCTTCTGCACGCCGGGGATGATCCTTCAGGCCTGGTGGGTGCTACACCAGGGAGAGAAGGTGACACCCGAGCTGGCCGCCCGGGCCATCGAGGGCAACCTCTGCCGCTGCACCGGCTACGTGAAGATAGTGGAGGCGATCCTGGCGGCCGCCAGGTCCGACTGATCGAGGAGTGAGCATGAGCAACTGGATTGGTAAAGGCGTCCCCAAGCTGGACGCTCCCCAGAAGGCGGCGGGCGAGGCCAGGTATGTGCAGGACCACGAGCTCCCGGGCATGCTGCACGCCAAGATCCTTCGCGCCCAGCGGGTGCACGCCAGGATCAGGTCCATCGACACCTCCGCGGCAAGGGCGCTCCCCGGCGTGCGCGCGGTGATCACCGCCGCGGACATCCAGAACGTCCCCTTTGGTCACGGCCGTGACAACACTCCCCTCAAGGGCGAGAAGGTCACCTGCGAGCGGGATGAGGTAGCGGCTGTTGCCGCGGACACCGAGCAGATCGCCCGGCAGGCGGTGGAGCTCATCCGCGTGGAGTACGAGGATCTGCCCGCGCTCTTCAGCGTCGCCGACGCCCTCTCCGAGGGCGCCCCTGTGATCCACCCCGACTGCCCGGACAACATCCGCTTCAAGTACGATTACGGGCACGGGGACTTGCAGGAAGGGATAGACGCCGCCGACGTGATTGTGGAGAGCACCTTCACCCTGCATCACGTCACCCACTGCTGCCTCGGGGTGTCGGGGATCATCGCCAGCTTCGACGTGCAGGGGAACCTGGAGCTCATCTCCCAGACCCAGGTGCCCTTCAGCTATCGCAGGGACCTGGGAGCCATAGTGGGTGTGCCACCGGAGAAGATCCGCGTGATCCAGCCGGTCATCGGGGGCGGCTTCGGCTCCAAGCTGGACATCTATCCCTTTGAGCCCATCTGCGTGTGGCTCGCCCGCCACACCGGGAGGCCGGTGCGGCTGGTGTTCTCCCGCGAGGAGGAGTTCATCGCCTCGCCCACAAGGCAGCCCACCGAGTTCTTCCTGCGCACAGGTGCCAAGAGGGACGGGACGCTGACCTTCCGGGAGGCGCGCATGTTGCATGACAACGGCGGCCGCACCTCCTGGGGAGCCACCACCCCCTTCGTGATCATGCAGACCATCTCGTCTCTGTACCGGGTGCCCCACTGCCGGTATGAGACCCTGGTGGTCTACACCAACAACCCCTACGCCGGCTCCTTCCGGGGCTACGGCAACCCCCAGGCCACCTTTGGGGTGGAGCAGCACATGGACATGCTCGCCGACGAGCTGTCCTTGGACCCGCTGGAGCTGCGGCTGCGAAACGCCCAGGAGCCGGGGGAGGTCACCGGACAGGGCATGGTCTTCTCCACCTGTGGTCTGGCCGAATGCCTGGAGAAGAGCGCTCAGCTCACCGACTACTCCGCCCGGCGGCGGGAGTACGCGGCCCAGCCCGCGGACCTGAAGGTGCGCAAGGGGATCGGCATGGCCTCCATGCTCCACGTCGGCGGGGGCGCCAAGATCTACCGCTCCGACGGTTGCGGGACCATTGTCCAGCTCGACGACTTCGCCAAGGCGACGGTGCTCACCGGCTCCAGCGAGATTGGCCAGGGCTCCGAGACGGTCATAGCGCAGATCGTCGCCTCCGAGCTTGGCCTGGACGTGGGGGACGTCAAGGTGATCAACAACGACACCGCCGTGACCCCGTGGGACGTGGGCGTGCACGCCAGCCGCACCACCTTCGTGGCGGGCAACTCCGCCAGGGGCGCTGCCATCAAGGCGCGGGAGAAGCTCCTGGCCGAGGCGGCGGAGCTGCTCCAGACCGGGGAGCGGAGGCTCGCGCTGGCCGACGGCGCCGTGGTGGACGCCGACACAGGGGAGGCGCTCTCTCCGCTGGGCAAGCTAATTCGGTCGCTGCACTTCTCCACCAAGAACGACGTGATCATCACCAGCCACTACTACGAGCCCAGCTCGGTCATGCAGGACCGACAGTTCAAGGGGAACGTGTCGCCCACCTACGCTTTCGGCACCCACGTGGCAGAGGTGGAGGTGGACACCGAGACCGGCATGGTGCGGGTCACTCGGCTGGTGGCGGTCCACGACGTGGGCAAGGTCATCAACCCGCTGCTCATCGACGGACAGGTGCACGGCGGCATCGCCCTGGGGCTGGGCTACTGCCTCAGCGAGGAGCTGAAGATCCACGAGGGCAGGGTGCAAAACCCCAGCTTCACCGACTACCACATCATGACAGCCCCCGAGATGCCGCGGGTGGACATCCACTACGTGGAGACAGAGGATCCGGCCGGGCCGTACGGCGCCAAGGGGATAGGCGAGGCGCCGGCCATCTGCGTGGCCCCTGCGGTGGCCAACGCCGTGCACAACGCCACGTCCACGCGCTTTTTCTCGTTGCCCATGACCCCACAGAGGGTTCTGTCCACCCTCAAGGCCCAGGAAGGCGAGTGAAGCCGTGACTCGCATGAAGCCCAGGACCGTTCTCGCCATGGAGCAGGCTCTGACCTTGCCATACGCCACCCAGCGTTTCGCCCACCTGGGCTGGCGGGTCATCCGGGTGGAGCCCACCCCCTTCCCCGGACAGAGGACGCCGGGGGATCCCAACCGCTACGTGGGGGACCCCCTGGCCGGGGCAGACCGCTGCTCCTACTTCCTGCCGCCCAACGCCGGCAAGGAGGCCATCACCATAAACCTCAAGGAGGCGGAGGGGCGGGCGCTGCTGGGGCGGCTGGTTCGAGACCTTCCGGTGGACGTGTTCATGGTGAACACCCTGCCGGGCCGCTACCAGAAGCTGGGGGTGGACTACGAGACCCTGCGCAGCTTCCGGGAGGACCTCATCTGGGTGGGCATCTCCGCTCTGGGTCCCGAGCACCCCCATTTCCCAGGGTACGATCCCGCCATTCAGGCGATGATGGGATTCATGCACATTACAGGAGATCCGGCTGGACCACCCATGCTCTGTGGGGTGCCCATAGTGGATCTCAGGGCTGGCGACGAGGCCTATTGCCAGGTGCTGCTGGCCCTGGCCCGGCGCGCCGAGACGGGCGAGGGGAGCCGAGTGGACATCTCCATGGCCCAGGCGGCGGCGGGCTGGCTCGTGAGCCAGCTTCCCGTGGCAAAGCAGGGCTCTGGCGAGGTCTTCAGGAGTGGCAACGAGCACCGTGAGTTCGTGCCCGTCAACGCCTACCCGACATCCGACGGCCACATCTACCTGGCGGTGGGGAACGACAGGCAGTGGGAGGCCCTGACCGGGCTGGCCCCCTTCGGCTCCCTGGCTCGCCCTGAGCTGGCCACCAACGCCGGCCGGCGGGCGGAGCGAGAGGCCATCCACATGGCCGTGGCAGCCATCACCAGGCAGCGCACGACAGCGGAGCTGTCGGAGATGTTCTCCGCCGCCGGGCTGGTGCACGCCCCCATCAACTCCATGGAGGAGGTGGCGGCCCTGCCCACAGTTGACCAGGCCATGCTCTCCACCACCCTGCCGGACGGTGAGCGGCTGAGCCTCGCTCCAGCCGCCGTGACGACCGATCACCTTTGCGAGCGTGGGATGGAGCTCTCCACTCCACCGGCCTACGGGGAGCACAACGACTCCGTGCTCGGAGAGCTGGGGCTGGGCGCCGAGGACCTGGCGAGGCTGCGGCAGCGAGGCATCATCACCTGACCTGCCCCATTCGCCGCTTCTGGCGCCCTTGCACAGCGCCCGTGGATCGCGGTACGCTATGCAGACCTCTGCCGCGGCCACGGCATCCGGTGACTGGAGATGGGTTTCAGAGCTGGCACAACCTTGAGGCGACTGGACCGCGACGCGTACGCCGTGCTGCTGTCCATTGTGTTTCGCTACCTGCTGCTTTTGTTGGTGGTGGCCTTCTTGCACCGGCTCCCGGGCGTGGAGCCAGGGCCCCTGCGCTTCTTGGCCTTCCTGGGCATGTCGGCAAACACCTTCTTTCTCGCGGCGCTATTGTTTCTCTACTTTCGAGGTGGAGATGCTCCGTCGCCAGCGGTCTCGAGCGGCTTTTTGTGGCTCGTGTTTCTCTTCGACCAGACCGCCATCTCAGCGGCTCTGCTCTACAGTGGGGGGCTGTACTCGCCGTACTTCGCTGTGATGGTGCTGGGTGTGGTCGGCATGGTGATCCTCAAGGGGGGATCCGACTTCTCCATCTTGAGGCTGGTGGCCTGGTGCTACCCGATGGTGGCATTCGTGGTCTCCAGCGTGCTGTGGCTCTGGGTGCTGCCCGAGAGCTCCAGCGTGGACGCGGTGGGGATGGGGGTCTTGCTGGGCCTCAAGCTCCTGGTGCTGGGTGGGGCGACGGTGACTGCGCTGCTGCTGAACCGATACAATGTCCGCGTGGTCGCTCGGTCCCTCGAGACCATGCGGGAGGAGAGCCTCCGGAGGGTGGAGCTGGAGCAGGAGCTGGCGCAGAAGGAGAAGCTGGTCTCTGCCGGGACGCTCGTCACCGGGGTCGCCCACGAGCTGAACAACCCCTTGGCCGTGATCCTGGGCACATCGCAGCTCATGCTCAGCCGGGAGCACTTCGGAGAGGATGTCCGCCGCCTGGCGCGGATCAAGCACGCGGCGCAGCGCTGTCAGGAGATAGTGGACAGCCTCAGGGTGATGGCCTACCAGCGCAAGGTGACACGCCACGACCTGAGGCTGCGGCAGCTCGTGGACCACGTGCTGGACTCGCTGAGGGATCGCCTGGAGGGGCGCGGCGTGGCTGTGCGCGTGAGTGTCTCCCGGAGCATCAAGGTCTTTGGAAACGCCGTGGAGCTGGAGCGGGTGCTGTGCAACCTCACCACAAACGCCCTGCAGGCCCTGGGCAGCCATGAGCCGGGGGAGATCCACATCAGCGCACAGACAGGCGACGGTCGCGTCCGTGTTCGCGTCGCCGACAACGGCAGAGGAATGACAGAGGATGTGCTGCGCCGGGTGTTCGAGCCCTTCTTCACCACCAAGGGGGTGGGGGGTGGCCTGGGGCTCGGGTTGGCGATGGTGTACCGGATCGTAGAGCGCATGGGCGGCAAGGTCCTGGTGGAGAGCGCGCCGGATGAGGGCACCGTCGTGACAGTGGATCTCCCAGCGGGATCCCGATCATCTCGGGCCGAGGACGGCGACGACCTTCGGATCCCTTCGGGGGATCTGCTCAGGGGCCGCGCCGTGCTCGCCATGGAGAGCGACCGGGGCCTCCTCTCCACGCTCATCAAGGCCTGTCGCCAGTGGGGCGCGGACGTCATGGTGGCCACGGCCGAGGACGGCACCATGCAGCTTCAGGAGGGGGCGTGGGACCTGGTGATCTCGGACGTGGGGCCCCCTGAGAGCCGCCTGTGGTCGAGGCTCTTCGCCATGGTGGAGCGAAGGAAGAAGGGTGGAGTGGAGGTGCTGGTTGCCGTGGACGACAACGAGGACCCGGAGGTGCTCCGGTTCCTGGAGGCCAACACGGTGACCCGGCTCCCCCTTCCGGTGGAGCTGGAGAGCCAGCAGCTCGCCCTGGCCAAGCTCACGGCAACGGCAACGGTCATGTCCGCAGAGCGCTGAGCACGGAGGAGCGCTCCGCGCCGAGGCCTCAGCCTGCCAGCAGCAGGTAGCCGATGAGGGCTGCCTCGATGGCTGCGAGCAGGGTGAGGCCGGCAACCAGCCATGGCCTGCCGGAGCCTGGACTGTCGACCGTGGAGAAGCTGGCCCGGATGCGGTGCTCATCCTCAGGCGGGCTGGCCACTGGCTTCAGCGCCCGGGTCGGCCGCTGGTCCTCGGGCTCGTCCTGGGCCTGGGAAGCTGGCTCGATGGCGCTCATGCCCCGACGTGCCGCCTCGAGCCCCTTGAGCACCTGCATGGCGTCAGGGCGGTTTCTGGCGATCTTGCCCAGCATCTGCCCAATGAGGTCTGCCAGGGGGGTGCCTTCGAGCCGAGGGGGAAAAGGAGGGTCCTCGTGCAGGGTACGCTGGATGATCTTCGCCTGCGTGTCTGCCACGAAGGGCGGGGCTCCGGTGAGCAGCTCGAACATGGTCGCGCCGAGGGCGTATATGTCCATCAGAGGCGTCGCCTTCTCTCCCAGGAATGCCTCGGGGGGCAGGTAGGGAGGAGTGCCCAGCACCAGGCCCGAGGCGGTCATGCCGGGGTCCACCTGGCGTCGGGCGATGCCAAAGTCCACCAGCTTGACTCCGGGTCGTCCGTCGGCGCGGAGGAAGCGGACCAGGTTGGCCGGCTTGATGTCCCGGTGGATGATGCCGTTGGCGTGTAGCTCCACCAGGGCCGAGATCACCGGGATGACCAGCGTGATGACCTCGTCCGGATCCAGGCGCCGCCCGGGCCGCGTGTCCAGGTAGTCGGCCAAGTCCATGCCATCGATGAAGGCCATGCAGAGACAGCCCCGGTTGCCTGCTTCCACCGCGTGGGCCGTGAAGTCGTAGATCTCGACTATGGCCGGGTGGGAGACCTCCGCCAGGGCGGTGGCCTCCCGCTGGAAGCGCTCCACGAGCTCCGGATCGGCGCTGACCATCACCTTGAGGGCCACCTTGCGCCGGAGGCCTGTCTGCTCGGCGAGAAAGACCGATCCCATGCCGCCCTCGGCGAGGGGCTCGAGGATCCTGTAGCGACCATCGATGAGCTTGCCGACGAGGGTACTCGGGGTGAGGGGAGCCTCGGAGGGTTGGGCGCCAGGGGATGACATGGGGGCGGCCGGACCGCTCGAGGAGGCCCCGCCCTCACCAGGTGCAGGGGCCAGTGATCGTGGTCGCTCCGCCACCGTGGGAGCCGTCGGTTTTCTGTTGTCGTCAACCACTGCTTTTCGCCTCGTGTTGTGGGTGGCGCACGAGCCCAGAGCATACACCGCAATCTCGCAGGGCCGAGAAGGTTTTGGGTGCAGATCCCCAAAGGGACCTGGCGCCTGATCCCAGCTTAGCGGGATTTTGCGCAGTTGGGCTCCATTCCCACCACGAAGTGAGGCAGGCTCCCCCACGCCGAGAGCAACAGCGTGTCCCGGGTCTCCGTCATGTTGGGCACCGTGAGCTGCAGTGGCGTGGCAGTGCTGGCCATGTCACGCGAGAATTGTGCCGCTTCAGGCTGCTCGACCTCCCGGCGTGGCCCAAGCTCTGGCGGGGCTGTGGTAAGATGCTGAGCCGTAGACCATTTTTCTTGCCGGCACGTTTGTAGCCCTGTATCTCAATCGGGAAGGAGCGGTCAGATGCCCTATCGTGCCTATCACCTGTTGCTGGGGCTCGCCGGGGTTGTGGCGGTGGCGGTGCTGCTGTTGCTGCGGGCCGACGTGGACGCGCAGGCGCGGCGGGGGCCTCGCTGGAGGCAGCGGATCCTGGTCGCGGGCATCTTGTTGCTGGCGGCCTTCGGGCTGGGACCCGCGTGCAAGGGCGGGGTCACGCCGAAGCCCAGGTCCTACAGCAACACCAGCGGCCTGCAGACCGATCCGGGCACCCATGCGGGGGGCAAGGCGCCGCGACCGGCGATCCAGGAAGCGGCGTACCGGGACACGGCTGAGTGGAAGCAGATTCAGTACGTGCTGGGCGAGGCCGAGGCCGTGGCGTCGGGCAAGCGCGGCTCCTACCCCTTCGACCGGGCGGGGAAGAAGCAGCTCCTGGCTGCCCTGCAGAAAGCGCAGGGCAACGCCGACTCCCTCGCGAAGAAGAAGCTGCTAGCCCTTGCCGAGGTGGGGCTGCTCAAGGTGGACCTGGCCCAGCTCCGGCAAAGGGTGAACGGCTTCCGCCCCACCGAGATGCGCATGGCCACCTGCTACGAGAAGAAATCGATCCCCTACCCGGCGGAGCTGAGCACCCGGCGTCTCAAGCTGCGGCTTCCCCTGCTCAAGCAGCTCGCCGCGGCGAAGAGGCTGCATCCGGTGGTAGTTCGGAAGGTACTGGTGCGGGTGGAGAAGAACCTAAATACCCTGGAGACGCCCACCGAGGTGAGCAAGCTGAACCAGGCGGCCCAGGCCGACGCGAGGAAGCTCGTAACCGAGGTGCGGGTGGCGCTCACGAGCGTGAAGAAGCGGCTGGACAAGCCCCCCGTCACCCGGGCGGCGCTGTCGGGAGACCCGCGCTGGCAGCAGGTCGTGGCTTTCTGGAGGTACATCACGCCCCTGGCCCCCATCAGCAGCAAGACCACCACGACCCAGCGCAAGGCCGCCGACGCCAAGAAGAAGCTGGCCGAGGCGGCCATGGACGGGCTCGTGAAGGCGGGCGCGCTGACCGCTGCGGAGGCGAAGCTGCTCAAGGCCGAGGCCAACCGGCTGCGCGGCGAGCTCTACCGGTCCCCTCCGGCGGACCAGCGGGTCGACTGCTACGACCAGATGCGGCTTGATCCGGCGCGGGTGAGCCTGGGGCGGCTGCAGGTTCGGCTGCCCCTGCTGCAGAAAATGGTCGCGGCGGGCCGGGTGAAGCCGCCGGTGCTCACCCGAGTGCTGCCTGCCGTGCGCCGGGACCTCAAGCAGCTCACGGACCCAAAGGCGCTCCAGCCCCTGCGGCCCGAGGAGCGGAAGAAGGCCGCGGCCCTGGCCACGCAGCTCAAGGCCGTGCTTGCCAGGCTGGACGCCCTGGCAAAGGGGAAGTGAGCCATGCCCTATCGGGCCTACCACCTGCTGATGGGGCTGGCTGGCGCGGTCGCAGTGGGGGTGCTGCTGCTTCTGCGCGCCAGCCCCCATGGCCACGCCACCACCGGGCCCCGCTGGAAGCGGCGGCTGCTCGACGCCGGCCTGCTGCTGCTCGCGGCCTTGGGCGTTGACCTGGGGGCCGGCTGCCGGGAGAGCAAGGATCCGGCCAGGTCGGGCTACGCCTATCGGGATCGCGAGGCGCGCCGGCAGGCGCGCCGGGAGCGGCTGCGGGCCCAGCGCACGGTGGGCCGGACAGCAGCGCCGCCCCCACCGACGACGCCCCGGCCCCCGGCGTTGACGCCGCCGGACGGCTCTGCTGCGGCCAGTGCTCACCGGGAGCCACCGCGGCTGGAGCCGGAGCCGGACAAGGCTGCCATCGAAGCCGCCGCCCTGGGGCTGCGCAGCAAGGCGCCCCTAAAGCTGATCTTGCGCACCCACGACGAGGCGACCGCCATCGCCTCTGGGGCGCGTGGGCGCTATCCCTTCGACAAGGCGGGCAAGGCCCGGGTGCTCGCCGAGCTCGGTCAGGCCCAGCTCGCCTGCGACGACCTGCGCAGGGCCGGGCAGCTCAGCGAGGCCGGGGCGGGCCTCATGAAAAAGCGATTGGCGCGGCTGCACCGGCGCGTAAGTGGTTTCCGACACAAGGGGATGCGGGCCACATGCTACAGGCCCGCGCACCGGCCGTCCCCCCAGACGCTCAGCTACAAGCGCCTCGCGGCGCGGCTGCCCCTGCTGGAGGAGCTCGCGGCCACGGGCAAGCTTAACGCGGCCGTGGTCTCCAAGGTGCTCGCCGCCGTGCGCGCGGACGTGCTGGTGATCGAGCAACCCGACCGGTCTTCATCGAGCTCCCTGGCTGGGCTCTTCGGCGACGAGCCGCCCAAGAAGGACCCCGAGAAGGGGAAGGAGGCTCGCGCCCGCAAGACGCTGGCCAAGAAGGTCCGGCGCCTGATGGCGCGGGTGGAGCGCCGGCTGCGGCGCGGACGCCCCCGGGGTCTCCGCGGGGCGGGGAATTGACTGATTTGAACGACCGGCGGCAGGACTCCCTCATCGTCGAGGTGACCCAGCGGTGCAACCACGACTGTCTGCACTGCTACAACGCCTGGAAGAACGAGGTCCCCTACCCCACCAGCGAGGAGCTGCCGGGAGCGGAGATGCGCGGGCTGCTCGACAAGGTGCTCGACGAGACCGGGGCGGGCCACGTGACGCTGACGGGCGGGGAGCCCCTGCTGCGGCCGGACCTGCCGGACCTGGTTGACCACCTGCACGACCGGGGCACCGAGGTGAACCTCATCACCAACGGGACCCTGCTGGACGAGGCCGCCATCGAGCGGCTGGGGCCGCACAAGATCTCCGTCTTCGAGCTGCCCCTGCTATCCTGCGAGGCCCCGATCCACGATCGGCTGAGCGGCAAGGAGGGCGCCTACGACGCGGTGACCCTGGCCATCGCGGACCTCAAGCTCGCCGGGCAGACCGTGGTGTGCGTGTTCGTGGCCACCGCCCTGAACCTGCACACCTGGGCCGAGACCGTGGAGCTTGCTTTCGCCCTGGGGGTGGACGGGCTCATGTTCAACCGCTTCAACCCGGGGGGCGAGGGCTTTCGCAACCTGGCGTTGCTGCAGCCCAGCCCCGCGGCCCTGCGCGAGGCGCTGGACGTGGCCCAGGAGCGCAGCCTCGCCTACGAGCTGTCCATTAGCTGCTCCATCGCCATGCCGCCGTGCCTCTTTGACTACGATCGCTGGCCGTCGCTGACCTTCGGCTTCTGCGCCGCGGGCAAGGCGGACGCCTACTACACCATCGATCCCGCGGGCAACCTACGCCCCTGCAACCACTCCATGGTGGTGCTGGGCAACCTGCGGGAGCGCGGCTTCTGGGAGCTCGCCGACTCGGCGGCCATGCGGGGCTTCGTGGCCGCGCGCCCGGACTTCTGCGAGGGCTGCCGGGTGGTCGACGAATGCCTGGGGGGCTGCAAGGCCGCCGCCGAGGTGTGTTACGGCAGCTTGCGCACGTGCGATCCCTTCCTGGGCACCTTCTCCGGCCAGGCCCGCAAGCCGACCTGAGCCCAGACAATATTGGTGGACATTTGGCGATGTCCTCGCCGAGCTTGGAGGCGCGGTTCACCTCGTCACCCATGGCGCGGTTTGGTCCGATGGCCAGGACGTCACAGTGCCCCACCTCGAGGCAGCTCATGGAGCCGCTGCGGGCACACTCGGGGTCAGGCCGGCCTCTGTTTCAGAAGGTTGGCGGCCCAGGTGGGTATCTGCTCGATGAGAAGAAGGTGAAGGTGCTCGATCCTCGCATCGAGGAGGACTTCGCGCACCTCGCGCGGCTGGTGGGCTCCCTCTCCTTCCGGGCACTCAACTGCCGGCGTGGCAGCGCAGTTGTGCTATCATGATAGGCAGCTCGCCCACCGGCCCTGGTGCCCTGGTCCGATCCCTCTGCGTCGGCCGTGCTGGGCAGCATTGGTCGGACACCTCTTGACCGGGAAGCGGAGGGGATTTCGGGCGGCGGCTTTTGGCTGACAGTAGTGACTAGCATTTCTGGAGCTGGCAATGTCTGAGGATCACGCAGTCAACTCGGTGGCCACAATCGAGCTTCTGCGAAGGGACTCGCAGAAGATCCTCAAGGGGGTCCTGACCGGAGACCCCGAGAAGGACCGGCGCAACGTCTCGACCCTGCTGGCCACCATAAACGCGGTGAGCTCGAACCTCGATGACGCGGAGATAACCAAGAACCTGGTAGACATGATCGTCTCTCTCACGGAGGCAGATCGCGGGATACTCCTTTTGCGGGACGCCGAGGGGGACCTGGAGGTGACCGTCGCCCGTGGGCTCGGGGGAGTGGATCTCGAGGGGGAGGTGACCTACAGCAGGAGCGTCGCGGCCAAGGTCACAAGCTCTGGTCGCAGCGTGTGCATCGTGGACAGCCTCTCGGGCGAGTATCCGCGCCTGGGCGAGAGCGTCCACGAGCTCCAGCTCCGCACCGTCATGTGTGCGCCCCTGCTCATGTCCGACAACCTGATCGGTGTCATGTACGTGGACAGCCGGCTCGCCAGGGAGGGCTTCACCGGCGCAGACCTGACGGTCTTCGAGGCCCTGTGCAAGCAGGTGGCCATCAGCCTGACCAACATCAGGCTCAAGCGCGCATCTGTGCGGGCGGAGGCCTCCAGCGAGGCCAAGAGCCTCTTTCTGGCCAACATGAGCCATGAGCTTCGAACACCCATGAACGCGGTGGTGGGGGTCACGGCCCTGCTCCTGGATGAGGACCTGACCCCCCAGCAGCGGGAGCTGGTTGAGATCATCCGCTCCAGCGCCGACTCGCTCATGGCGCTCGTAAGTGACATCCTGGATGTGTCCAAGATCGAGGCCGGACACCTGGACATGGTTTCGGTGGACTTTGACCTGCGTGACGTGCTTGAGGATGTGACCGATCAGCTCTCCTTGCGGGCGCTGGAGAAGGGGCTGGAGCTGGTATGCCCGGTGGAGCTGGATGTGCCGGTGCTCCTGCGAGGCGATGCGGGTCGGCTGCGCCAGGTGATCTCGAACCTGGTGGAGAACGCCGTGAAGTTCACCTCCCAGGGCGAGGTATCCATCTGGGTGAGCTGCGACGAAAGGGATGAAGATCGGGCCACCCTTCGGTTCGCGGTCACCGACACGGGCATCGGCATCCCCGATGACCACCTGGAGACGATCTTC
Source organism: Myxococcota bacterium (assembly GCA_024276595.1). Taxonomy (GTDB): domain Bacteria; phylum Myxococcota_A; class Polyangia; order HGW-17; family JAJRWW01; genus JAJRWW01. Next base: position 2,607 of record JAJRWW010000723.1, on the reverse strand, counting down.
TGCACCTTCTCTCAGGTGGATCCCTCCCACAGCCGGAGGCACGGAGGGGCGGGGCTGGGGTTGCCCATTGCAAAGCACCTGGTGGAGCTCATGGGCGGGGAGATGGGGGCCAACAGCGTGCTGGGAAAGGGCTCCAGCTTCTGGTTCACATTGCCGCTGCTCACTCAGCCCGGCTGTGCGCTGCCGGTGGAGCCCGCCTTGACGAAGCTGGAGGGCAAGTCCGCCCTGGTGGTGGACGCAAGCGTCATGAACCGCGTCTGGCTTTCAACCCTGATGGAGAGCTGGGGTTGCGGCTGCGAGGAGGCCGAGGATCCCGAGCAGGCCATGGCCAGGCTGAGGCGTGCAGCCACAAGGTGAGAGCCCTTCGACCTGGTGGTGCTCAACCTGCAGTGGCCAGGCACCGACGGTGTCACGCTGGCCTCGACCATGAAGAAGGATGAGCTGCTGGCCGACCCGGAGATCCTGCTGATGGTGCCGGTGGATCGGGTCGGCGAGCTTCGCAAGCTGGAGGCGAGCGGCTTTGCCGTCTGCGTGACAAAGCCCATCGGGCGACGTAGGCTGCACCAAGTCCTGAGCAGGAGGTTCGGCCGGGAGCGCGGCTTGACCGGGGAGTATACCTCCCCGGCGGAGGACCTGCCGGACCCCACCCGCGGCGGCACGGTGAAGGTCCTGGTGGCCGAGGACAACCCCGCCAGCCAGGTTGTGGCCCTCGGAATGCTGCGCAACCTGGGGTTCGAGGCCAGCCTGGCCGAGAACGGAGTGGAGGTCCTGGAGGCCCTGAAGCGGGAGCATTTCGACCTGGTGCTCATGGACGTTCAGATGCCGGAGCTGGACGGCTTCCAGACCACCCGCGCGATCCGGAGCCCCGAGTCCGAGCTCCATGACCCCGCCATCGTGGTGATCGCCATGACCGCACACGCCATGGAGGGTGACCGGGAGAGGTGTCTGGCGGCTGGCATGAACGACTACATCACCAAGCCCATGGAGCCGGAGACGCTGCTGGGTGTTCTGCGGAGATGGCTCCTTCGGTGAGCACCGGCGAGCTCCTGTGAGCTCCTGTGAGCTCCTGTGAGCACCGGTGATCCGCCGTGCCCGAGGCCCCGGCCGGCTGGCCGGCTTGACGCCGCGGATCCAGTGTCGAATACTTGTGCCCATGGGTAGACCCTCAGTGCTGTGCTTCTTCTTGGGTCTGGCCGGCGGCCTGGCGGCCCTCGCGCCGGTCTCCCTTTCGGGCGGCCTGGGCCTCCAGGAGGCAGCCGCGGAGACAGTGCAGTCCTGCCGGCGCCGGGGCTGCCGGCTCGACATCAACACCTACCGGTGCCTGTGCCGGCGCCGGGTCCGCCCCCGGTGGCGGCGTCGCCCCAGACGCCGGGTGGTCGCCAGGGGGCGGGTGCCTCGGATTCGCTGCCCGCGGGGGACCCGGCTTCGGGTGAAGAAGTACAGGCCGCGCTACTATCGCCACCTCTGGGGCACGATCTACCACTGCGTCAAGGGCTCGGGGGATCGGGCGGTCACCCACGGCCCCAGCGTGACCGTGTCTCTTCAAGGAGTGGTGGTCTTTCGGGGCAGGTACGTGGACGGCAAGCAGGATGGAGAGGCCAGGGTCTGGTACGGCAGCGGGAAGCTCATGCGTGTTCTGCGCTACTCGGCGGGAAAGCGGCACGGCAGGTACAAGTCCTACTACCAGAGCGGCTCGGTACAAGAGGAGGGGCGCTACGACCACGGCCTCCGTACGGGAGTTTGGAACAAGTACCATCGAAACGGCAAGATCAGAACCTCTGGCACCTATGCCAAGGGCAAGAAGACCGGGGTCTGGACCCACTATCACAAGGGCGGGCGCAAGCGGATGGTGCTCACCTTCGTGGGGGGACGACGGCAGGGCAACAGCAGGAGCTGGGACGGTACTGGGAAGCTCGTGGAGACATGCAAGTATGTCGCAAATCGCCGCACGGGCCGCTTCTGGTCCATCCTGAGGGGCCACAAGGTGGTGGCTCACTACCTGGCCGGTCGTCTCCATGGGGTGGAGCGCATCTGGCATCGCAACGGGAAGCTGAAGATCGAGAGGGCCTACTACCGTGGCCTGCTAAATGGCCGGGAGCGCATCTGGAGCACCGCGGGGGTCCTTATCCTCCGGCGGAGCTACGTGCGCGGCAGGCGCAGCGGTCTTTCGGAGCGGTGGTACGACAACGGGCGGATAAGGGAGCGGGGCAAGTACCTCAGGGGCAGGAAGGTCGGTCCATGGGTCCAGTACGGCCTCGACGGGAGCGTCCTGTCCACGCACAGCTACTGATGAGGGAATGGGGGGCGCGCCTCCATGGAGAGGATCAGGCCTCCTCGGAGGCCTCTGCCTCGCCCTTCGCCGGGTCCTGTCCCGGCCTGAGCAGGGTCTTGATGCCCAGGATGCACAGGCCAATGACGATCACGGCGATCTTCCGGAGGCGCCGGACTAGCTCCATGAGCAGGCCGGTGGCGGGGTCGAAGCGCAGCAGCTTGAAGATGAGGGTTGAGCCAGCCTCGTTGGCGCCCATCTGGGAGGGCACGAAGAAAAAGACCACGTACACCAGCAGGCTGGAGGCCTGCAGGAGCATGAGCGTGGCGAAGCCAGCC
>JAJRWW010000722.1 GCA_024276595.1 Myxococcota bacterium | reverse complement strand
GTGTTGGTGGGATCGTAGATGCCCGTGGGCCAGTGCAGGGCGTCGAGGGGGATGAACACACCGTAGGCTATCCCCACGAAGAAGCCCGACTCGGGGATCCGGTACTCCACGTCCAGGTCGAGCTCCACCCCGTAGCTTGGCTTGTTGCCGGGGGTGGCGACCGGCTCCATGGCGAAGGCGTAGATGAAGTCCAGGCGGGCCGAGAGATCCTTGAGGATGTGGTAGGTGACGTGAGGCTTGACGTAGCCGGCGTTGTAGACAGTGCCCATGATCTCTCTGAAGAAGATCAGGTCGACCCGGTAGTTGGGGTCGAAGCGGAACATGGAGTTGGTCTTGAAGGTGGAGAGGTTCTCCGGGAACATCTTCACGCCGCGGTAGTTGAGGCGCCGGTCAAAGGCCTCCAGCTCGTCGTCTCCCGAGGCGATGCCCATCTCGAAGCCGATCTCCAGGCTGTCGTTGAGGAAGGTGTATGAGCCCCTGAAGACGCCCCCGAACTGAAGGATGTTGAGCTTGTTGTTTACCCCGAAGTCGTCCACATTGCGGATCCAGCCATAGATCATCACCGCCTCCAGCTCGAGCTGCAGCTTCTTCCAGTTGAGGCGCAGCCAGATGTCCGGAATCATGGCGAAGGCCTTGCGCACGCGCAGGTACTGGGCGAGGGCTCCCTCGTTGGCCATGAGGCTGGTGTTGGCGTCGTAGTCCAGAAACTGCCGGCGGAAGACCCAGTAGGTGCCGTAGTTGAACACCACATCGCCCCTGTTCAGGCGCTGCCGGACCACCAGGGGGCTGTCGATGCGGCCCAGCAGGGCCACCCACTGCTGCACGTCGTCGGCCGGGGTCAGGTCGAAGGGCTGGCCAGAGTTGAGCTGCACCTGCTCTCCCTGGAGGTTCAGGGAGGTCAGGCCGCTGGACTGGAAGTCCCAGGAGAAGCCCACCAGCAGGTTGACGATGGGGATCTTGGTGGCGAACATGATCCGGTCCGCGATGTCGCCGTAGTCGCTGTCCATGCAGCGCATGGGGTCGCCCTTGTGGCGCACGGTCCACTTGGCGTAGGCGCTGCATGTGCCGGCGTTTGCCAGGATGCCCAGGCCCCAGTGGGAGGGCATGCGGCCGAACAGGAGCCGCCCAAAGGGGAGGTCCACCTCGCCCCACACGTGCTTGACCAAGATGGCGTCGTACATGTTGTTCCGCCCGGCCTGGGGCACCTCTGCGGTGGCCGCGAAGGCGTTCATGGGCGCCTGGTTGGCCCGGCCGCCGGTGGTGTCGATGAGGTAGCCCTCAGGGGTGGATCCCAGGACCAGGTTGTCGAAGATGTCCACGGTCATCTTGACCCGCACCCTGCTGTGCACGTTCAAGGTGGGCTCCAGGTGCAGGCGCATGTTGGTGGAGAGGAGCCAGTTCTTCTTGCAGGTCTTGGCGCTGGAGCCGGAGCCGCAGATTGCGCCGGACCCGGAGGAGTCGTAGTACTGCAGCGGCCGCAGGAAGGGTGACTTGAGGGTCCCGATGGTGCTGTGGCCCAAATGCAGCTTGTGGAAGGCGTCCGAGCGCACCCGGAAGTACCCCTCCAGCTTGAAGAACTGCATGGGCTTCTTCAGGCCCCATGTGCGGATCCGGTGGGGCTTCTTCTTGACCACCGGCGCCTTGCCCTGGACCGCCACCCTGGGCTTGTCGGGCTTGTTGTCTCCGCCCCTGCCCATGCGGCCCCCACCGCCGGGCATTCGTCCCAACTGGGCGGCCGCTCGGTTGGGCAGGGCGAAAAGCAAACCAACGCACGCCAGCGGCGCGAGCCATCGAGTCATCAATCATTCCTCCAAGGGGCGCAAAAAACTCGCACTCTTATAGCTTGGGGGTGTTCGTCGCGTCAACTAACTGTTGCGACAACTTTCGCCCGCCACCGCTCCCCTGACCTCCCCTTGGATGAAGGGACCAGCCTGCGCTGTCAGGGGTTGTCCAGCGGGCTGTGTCCCCAACCTCTCGGTGGGCTCTACTGGCAGATGTGGCCGCCGCCGGGATCGGTGCAGGTGGTGCCGGCGGGGCACGTGATCACCGTCGATGCCGGGTCGCAGGGGGAGCCCGGGCTCAGGGTCGCCGACACGGAGAGGGTGTACTGTCCGGTGAGCCACTGGTAGCTTGCGTCGGCAAAGATGAAGAGCGGTCCGGCGGCCACGTTGTGCAGAGTGAGGGTGGCCAGGTCGTATGGCGGTGCGTCCGCCGCAGCGCAGCCGATCTCTGCCGAGGGGTCGGCGCAGTCCCCCTGGCGCACATACAGCAGCGGCTCGTAGTCCGGGTTGCCGTGCAAGGCAATGTCCACCTGCGCCGCCGGGTAGTCGAGCCTCAGGAGGTAGACATCCTCCGGGTATCCTCCCCAGCCGCAGGTGCCGTTGTGGGTGTCGATGCCCGTGGGCAGACCGCTGCCGACCCCCGTGGAGGTGATGTCGGTGAAGGGCAGGCCAGGGGAGCACTCATCCTGCTCGGAGCTGTCTGCCGCGGAGGTGCAGCCCGGGTCGTTGGGAAAGTCCGTAAGGGAGTCGCCGTCGTCGTCGGTGCCGTTGTAGCAGGCAGGGCAGGCGCCGGGGTTGTTTACGGGGTCGCAGCCATCGGACTCGTCGTTGTCGCTGATGCTGTCGCAGCCCGGGTCGTTGGGGTAGTCCACGAGCCCGTCGCCGTCGTCGTCGGTGCCGTTGTTGCAGGTGGAGCCAACGCACTGGTACACGCCTCCTCCCACGTCCAGGCAGGTGGACCCTGCGGCGCATTCAAACATGGGGACGGTCAGGTCGCAGGCAGCGCCCACGGGCAGGCTCACCGAGACGTTCAAGGTGTACACGGCGTTGGGGCTGTAGAGCATCCCGGCGTCCGCGAAGATGAAGATCGTGCCCGGGGAGACGTTGTGCAGGAACGTGTGGGCAGGGTAGCCATTTGAGCAGGACATCTCCGTCCCGCTCTGGCAGTCGTCCCGGCGTACGTACAGCAGCGGATCCATGTCGTTGCTCGAGAGGGTGATCTCCACCTGCACCGCGCCTTCGGGCAGGTCCAGGGCGTACACGTCCTCCTCGGTGGTGAAGCTGTAGCAGCTCGGGTCGGTGGCGGATGGCAGGGTGTCTTGCAAAACGCCGCTAGCCGTGCCCGAAGGGGGGATCTCCTCCAGCTCCACCCCGGCGTAGCAGTCGTCCAGCTCCTCGTTGTCCGCTGCCGAGGAGCAGCCCGGGTCGTTGGGGTAGTCCACGAGCCCGTCGCCGTCGTCGTCGGTGCCGTTGTAGCAGGCAGGGCAGGCGCCGGGGTTGTTTACGGGGTCGCAGCCATCGGACTCGTCGTTGTCGCTGATGCTGTCGCAGCCCGGGTCGTTGGGGTAGTCCGAGAGGGAGTCGCCGTCGTTGTCCGTGCCGTCGTTGCACGCGGTGGGCACGCACTCGTAGCTGCCGCCCACGTCCTGGCACAGCCCCCCCTCGGCGCACTGGGCCATGGGGTTGCCCAGCTCACAGGGGGCGCCCACGGGCAAAAAGATCTGCACCGAGAGGTCGAAGGTGTCGGAGGCGTAGACCTCGTAGCTGTCGGCCACCAGGAAGTAGGTGCCCGGCGCCAGGTTCGTCACGGAGAGGTCCTCGCTGCTCGAGTAGCTGTTCCCCGCACAGGCGAGCTCGGTGCCCGAGGCGCAGTCCTGTGCCCGCAGGTACAGGCGCGGGTAGGCGTCCCAGCCCAGCACCGTCATGGTGGCCTCCAGGTGCACGGCCCCGTGGACGAGGCTCAGGGGGAAGACCGTCTCAGGCCCTGGTGTGTTCCCCTGGTCGCAGCTCCCGTCGGTCAGGCTGGACTGGGTGGGGTCGATGGACCCCGAGAAGGCGCCCGTTGGGGGCAGCTCGGTGAGCTCCAGGCCGGGGAGGCACTCGTCCATCTCGATGGGGTCTCCGGCGCCGGAGCAGCCCGGATCGTTGGGCCAGTCGGTCAGGGAGTCACCGTCGTTGTCCACTCCGTCGGCGCACTGTGGGCAGCCAGGGCCTGGGCAGAGATCCTCCTCGCTGTTGTCCAGGGGAGACTCGCAACCCGGCTCCTCGGGGAAGTCCACCAGGGAGTCGCCGTCGTTGTCCAGGCCGTCGGAGCAGCGGGGCACCAGGCAGACGGTGGGAGGCCCGCTCTCGGGCTCGGCGCAGATGAGCCCTGGGGAGCAGACCAGGGTCATGTCGGAGGGATCGCACGGGGAGCCCTCCGGGATGAGGCCCTTTATCTCCAGCAGAAACTGCCCGGACGTGCCGGGGACGTTGCCGTCGATGAAGACGAAGTACTCCCCCGGCTCCGGGTCGGTCAGGCCCAGCTCCACTCCTGCCCCGGTGGTGGAGGCCGCGCAGGCGACCTCGGCCGCGGGGTCGTCGCAGGTGTCCTTGCGCACGTACACCACCGTGTCCAGCAGGGTGGGGTCGCCGATGGTGTTGATGAGCAGCCCGGCGGTGTCGCCCGGGATGGTCAGGGAGAAGACCATCTCGGGGGCGTCGAGGCCGCCGCAGGTCCCGCTGTGGAAGCTGTTGCCGTTCTCGGTGTTCTGCACCAGGTGGCCAGTGGGGGGGATGGTGCGGATGGGGATCATCTCCCCCTGGGAGTCCAGGCCGCAGTAGGGAGGGTTGGACTCGTCCTGGTCCTCGGGGTCGTCGCAGCCGGGGTCATCCGGATAGTCGGCGAGGCCGTCGTCGTCGTTGTCCGCGCCATCGGAGCAGGCGGGCTTGCCCGGATCCGCGTCCGGGAAGGGCGAGCCGTCCACAAAAGACGCGTCCAGCACCGTGGAGTCGTCGAAGCTGTGGGTGGATCCGTCCTTCGAGGGCCTCTCGGTCTGCCCGCAGGCCAGCACGGCAAAGGCCATCCCGGCGGCGAGGGTGATGGTGGCCATGTGAGATCTCATGTCGCGCTCTCCCCTACTTTACGGTGCCTGGGTCCTCGATTGGCACCGTCTGCCAGCGGAAGTTGTCGATGATGACCGCAGAGTCCAGGATGGAGTCGCCCTCGTCGTGGATGGAGAAGATCAGGGTGATGTCCGCGCCAGGGGTGGCCGGCGACGTGGTGCGCAGCCAGCCGGTGGTGGAGCCCTTGTAGGCGGGGCACGGGTTGGGAGCGGTGCAGCCGATGGAGGGGTCGTCGGTGCACCCGGGCTGCCAGACCTCGGGGAGCTCGTACTGGGTGCCCGTGATGTCCAGCGACCAGTAGGGCGGGTACTCGAAGAAGCCTGCGTTCACGGTGATCTCGTTGTCCTCGCTGTCGAAGCTGATGTTGGTGCGCTCCCCGCCGTTGAGGCCCGGGTCGTCGATCACGAGGGCGTAGAAGGTGTCGTTGAACATGGAGCACACGAACTCCGGGTACTCCACGGAGAAGAAGATGAAGTCGAATGAGAAGCCCTTGGCGTTGCCTGGCACCCGCAGGTGCAGCTCGAGCTGGGTGAGGTCGTTAACCATGGCCCCGTCGGGGTTGGGCGCCGGGTCGGTGGCCCCCGAGATCCCCAGGTCCATCAGCTCGCCCCCCTGGGGATCGGGGTTTTTCACCTGTCCGGAAGACAGGATGAGGAACTTGCAGTTTTGCTGCGGCAGGCCGTCGGTGGAGCTGGCGTCGACGCTGACCCTGGGCAAGATGGCGCCCCAGTCCTCGAACACACCGTAGCCCATGGGGTTGCCGATGAGGTCCGCGGTGAGGATCTGGTGCTCGTTGCAGAGGCCAATGGCCCTGGCTGCCTGCTCCTCGATGGATGCGCCCGGCTCAGCGGTGCAGTCGCACCCCTGGGGCACCTCGTCGATGACGCCGTCGCAGTTGTTGTCCACGTGGTCGGTGGGATCCTCCACGTTCCCAGGGCTGATCCAGATGTTGTTGTCGGCGCAGTCGCCGTCGCAAGGGCCATAGCCGTCGCCGTCCTTGTCTGGCTCGTCATGGTCGATGAAGCCGTTGCAGTTGTTGTCCTTGGCGTCGTCGCAGATCTCCCGCGCCATGGGGTGGGTGTTGGGGTCGTCGTCGTCGCAGTCCTCGGCCTTGGGGAAGCCGTCCCCGTCCAGGTCGTCGTCCACCAGGCCGTCACAGTTGTTGTCGATGCCGTCGATGACCTCCTTGGCGTCCGGGTTGACGGCGAAGGCCTCGTCGTCGCAGTCGCCCTGCGCCTCGGAGAAGCCGTCCCCGTCGTCGTCTACGCGGTCGAGGGCTCCGTCGGTGCCGTTGTTGTTCAGGTTGGGCTCCACGGGGCAGCCGCCCATCGCAAGTGCGATGGCCACCACAGCAAACCAGATGACCAGGCTATTACTCATTGTGCACCTTCCTGTTGGACCGGCGAAGGCCTCGCTTCGAGGACACACGGCAAGGAACAAGTTGCGCATGTCAGCTTCATGCAATGGGTGTGCCAGTTGCATGAGGCTGTCAAGGCTGCCATTTGCGCGCTACATCCACGTGGCGATCCCGCCCGGACACTCAAAAAACCTGAGCAGCCCCGACGCCCATGTCACGGTCTGGACGGCCCTGCGGCCGCCGGGAGCCGAACCACCTTGGCCATGCCACCTATCCTCCCAAGAGGGAGCATAGCCCAATGTCCACGGGCTTGGGTCACGTTTTTTGGACAGGTCCGCGGCGCCCCCTATAATCGGAAAACAATGGACCCTCGAACCGACAGATCCCTCTCCAACAGCCCGGGATCGAAGCAGGAACCCAGTGCAAGCCCAGCTCCCGATTCCAGGCGGGCTGCTCCAGAGGAGGCCTCGGGGGCTCCTGCGCCGGGGGCACCTGCCGGCCGGCGGTCGTCCAGGTGGCTCCTTCGCCTGGCGGTGGTGCTGGGGCTCGCTTGGGCCATCGGCTACCTGCCCCTGCAGCTCTTTGGCGAGCAGGGCCTGGCCCAGTACAGGCGGCTCCAGCGGGAGCGCACCGAGCTGCGCGCCAGAAATGAGCGCCTGGCCGACCAGATACGCAGGATGAAGCTGGAGGTCAGCCGGCTGCGAGAGGACGACGCATACCTGGAGAAGGCAGCGCGCGAGGACCTGGGGATGGTCCGCCCCGGGGAGCTGGTGTTCGTGATCGAGGAGAGGAAGAGGAAGTAGATGACTGCTCGGCAGATGGTGCACCGATTCGCCTTCCAGGTTCGCACGGCCCTGTCCATGTGGTGGGGAGTGGTGGCGGCGGTGGCCTTTGGCGTGCTTGTCACGCGCGGCTTCTTCGTGGACCTTCGGGCGGGCGGGGCCGACCTGGCTCGAATCACCGTGGCCGCCGCCCTGACGGCCCTGCTGGCCGCGCGCCTGGTGCGGCGCATTCGTCCCGCGGTGGAGCCGCACGCGGACCTGCTCTCGCCCTGGATGGAGGCGGGGCGCGACCTGGAGCTGGGCTTGCTGGTGGTCGTGGCGACCCACATGCTCATGCAGCTCGCCGGGGGGCTGACGTCTCCCGCGTACCCGATCTTCTACGCCATGGCCACGTTCCTGGTGGCCTACAACCGCGCCTGGGTGGGAGCTGTCCTGGTGGCCACGTCCCTGGCGCTGGAGGCGCTCATTCTCCAGCAGGCCGGGCAGCTTCACTCCAGCCTCGGGCTCCTGGCCTCCCACGTGGCCTTTGCGGTTTTTTTTGGCACTGTCAGCCTGGTGCTCCTGCGAGTGGAGGTGTCCAACCTGAGGCGGGAGCACAGGGAGCGGCTGGACGCGGAGATTGCCTCTCGGCTCCAGAAGGCCAGGGAGTATCGCTTCATCGCGGCGCCCCTCTCCTCGGGGGATGGACGGAGCAGGGAGCAGCAGGAGCAGCACCTGTACACCAGCGCGGTGGAGTCCATCCACCAGGCCCACTACATCACGCTCTCGCTCCTGAAGGGGACTCTGGATGCGCGCGCCTGTGCGCTCTTGTGGCTCGACGAGCGGGGAGACTACCTGTCGCTCCGCAACGTCGCCACCGACGGCGGGAGGGAGACCTTGCAGTGGGCTCCCTTCCCGGCCCTGGCGGGGGCCTGCGGGGCGGTGATCAAGCACCGCACGGCCATCTCGGCCCTGGAGCCCGGCGGCAGGGCGATCCCCTACTACCTGGGCGGGGTCGCGGTGGGAGCCTTTTTGGGGGTACCGGTCATGGAGTCGGGCCACCTTCGAGGGGTTATGTGTCTGGACCGGGAGGAGCCCGAGAGGTTCGGCGCACGGGAGCGGCAGCTCCTGGAGGACGCTGCCGAGCAGCTAATGGTCACCGTGCAGACCGAGCGAATGTTCTGCGCCGTGGAGCGAACCAAGTACGAGCAGGAGCGCTTCTTCAAGGCCTCGGAGATGCTCAACTCGGCCCTGGGCCTGGAGAAGGTGTACGAGACCGCCTTCGTGGCCGCACGCCAGATAGTGGGTTTCGAGTACGGGGCCATCACCCTGTATGACGACAAGACCCGACGCCACACAGTTGCTTCGGTGACCGGAGAGCCCCTGTCCGGGTTCGCCGGGCTCTCATATGCGGACAACGCGGGTCTTGTGGCAATGGCCATCAAGAACCTGCACCACCTGCCAGCGGGGGGGGAGCTGCGGGACAGGAGCCAGGTGATCTTCACCAGGAAGATGGTCGTCTCCGGGGTCAGCTCTCTGGTGGTGTTTCCCCTCATCCTGGGGGACCGGGCCCTGGGCGCATTTGTCCTTGCAGACCGAAAGCGGGGGCTCTTTACGGCCGACCGGCGGGAGATGCTGGGGGTGATCGCCAACCAGGTGGCCGTGAGCGTGCAAAACGGCAAGATGTACAAGCAGATGGAGGACATGGCCACCACCGACGGGCTCACGGGACTGGTGAACCATCGCACCTTCCAGGAGCGCTTCGACGAGATGCTGGCGCGGGCCGAGCGGGCGGACAAGCCCGTGTCGCTGCTGCTCACCGACATCGATCACTTCAAGAGTGTCAACGACACCTACGGGCACCCGGTGGGGGACGCCGTGCTCCGAGAGGTGGCGGGGGTGCTCGGGGAGCAGGCTCGCGCGGTGGACGTGGTGGCGCGCTATGGCGGCGAGGAGTTTGCCCTGGTGCTAGAGGACACGGATCGCAAGGGCGCCCTCATCCTGGCCGAGCGCATCAGGGAGCAGGTGGCGGCCCTGAAGCACCCCTCCGATCAAGGGCCCTTCTCCTGCACCCTGAGCCTCGGGGTGGCCAGCTACCCGGTCGATGGTACGCACAAGAAGCTGCTGGTGGAGCGGGCGGATCAGGCTCTGTACCACGCCAAGGAGCACGGTCGAAACCAGACCGTCTGCTTCGCGGATCTGGGTTAGCGGCCCCGTGAGCTCCGGGCGTGTGCAGCCTCCTCACAGCCAAGGCGCGCCATGAGCGGGCTCTCACGAATCGAAGGCAGGATGGCGCCCTGGGGCGATCCCGGGCTCCCGGGCTTGCCTTGGGGGCATACTGTTGGTATAGGCGTCTGTCCCACCTGTGGGTGTGCGAGGTAGCCCTGTGAAGAAGAACTACGTGCTGGACACCAACGTGCTGCTGCACGATCCCCGGGCCATCTATCGGTTCGAGGACAACAACGTCATCATTCCCATCCACGTCCTGGAGGAGATCGACCGCTTCAAAAAGGAGCTCTCCGAGCGGGGGCGAAACGCCCGGCTCGTGACCCGGTACATCGACCGGCTGCGGAGCAACGGTGGGAGCCTGGCGGAGGGGTGCATCCTCGAGCACGGGGGCACCCTTCAGGTGGTCATGGGGGAGGGGCGTCCGGACGCGGACCAGACGGGCTCGGCGCTCATGGACACGCGCATCCTGAATGTGGCCCTGCGAGTGAAGAGTGCGTCTCCGAAGATGCGGACCATCTTTGTCACCCAGGACGTGAACCTCCGGGTTCGAGCGGACGTCATGGGGCTCAGGAGCGAGGACTTCGAGGCGGACAAGATCTCCATCGACGAGCTGTACCCCGGCTCGAGGGAGGTGGACGTCTCCGGCTCGCTGGTGGACGAGTTCTTCGACGCGGGGGAGCTGGATCTCCCCGAGCTGGAGCGGCCCCCATATCCCAACCAGTTCGTGATGCTGCGGGCTCACTCCAACCCGAGCCACACCGCCCTCTCCCGCTACGACGCCAACAGCGGCAAGCTGAAGGCCCTGGGAAGGCTGCGCAAGGGGATCTGGGGCATTCGGCCGCGCAACAAGGAGCAGCAGTATGCCCTGGATCTGCTCATGAGCGACGAGATCAAGCTGGTGACCTTGGTGGGCAAGGCGGGCACTGGCAAGACCCTGCTGGCCATCGCGGCCGGGCTTCAGCGCACCATGGAGGACAAGACCTACCAGAAGCTGCTCGTCTCTCGACCCATCTTTCCGCTCGGCCGGGACATTGGCTACCTGCCCGGGGACCTGGAGGACAAGCTCAACCCGTGGATGCAGCCCATCTACGACAATATCGAGCTGCTCATGGGGATAACCCGGGAGGACAGGCACAAGGGGCGTGGCCACGAGGAGCTGCTCGACATGGGCTTCGTGGAGATCGAGCCTCTGACCTACATTCGCGGCCGGTCCATTCCCAACCAGTTCATCCTGGTGGACGAGGCGCAGAACCTCACCCCCCACGAGGTAAAGACGATCCTCACCCGGGTGGGAGACAACACGAAGATAGTCCTCACAGGGGACGCCTACCAGATCGACAACCCCTACGTGGACAGCTCCAACAACGGCCTCACCTACGTGGTGGAGCGGTTCAAGGAGCAGGCGATGGCTGGTCACATCACCCTCCAAAAAGGAGAGCGCTCCGCCCTGGCGGAGTTGGCGGCCAACCTGCTGTAGCGAGGCTGGGCCTCAGCTCGAGGTGGGGGACGTGTGTGGGGCTGGTTGGTGCCCGCTTGTGATATGCTTGGGGCAGTCACGACCGTGGCCGGCGAACTGGCTGAGAGGAGGTCTTCATGTGGTCAGCACGTATGCTCGTACGTAGGCAAGATTGCGGCTCGGCGCCGGTTGCAGCGCCTGCTTCAGTCCTGGTCTCGGTATTGGCGGCGGTTCTGAGTCTGGTGGTGGGGTATCTTGCTGTGGCCTGTGGCCCCACCGTCGCCGAGTCCCCGGACGCTGCCCTTGGGCCCGACAGCGCGACCCAGGCCGACGCAGAGGCGCAGCCCGACGTAGCGACGGTCGATGATCGGGACGGCGACGGAGTGCCCGACGCCCAGGACCCCTGTCCCGACGACCCGCTCCAGTGGACCGACTTCGACGGTGACGGCCATTGTGACGAGGTGGACGATGGATGCCCCGAGGATCCGACGCGCTGGTTGGACACGGACGGGGACGGGGTGTGTGACGAGGACGACGACTGCCCCGACGATCCCGCCGGGTGGGTGGACAGCAACAATGACGGGCAGTGTGATGCCGCTGACGACACGGATGGTGACGGGCTCTCCGACGGAGATGAGAGCGAGTACGGTGAAGACTGCACCATGTCCGACCCGCTCCTGGCGGACACGGATGGTGACGGAGTTGGGGACATGGACGATCCCTACCCGCGGGATCCGTTCCCCGAGTACATCCTGTATCGCAACGACCTGGGCACCATAGACATAATGCTTTCCAACCGGGACGGCACCTTCCAGCCTCCTGTGGAGATTGGCGAGCCTTTTGGCTGCACCCCGGACACCCAGCACAACTGCGGCAACACCGGCTATCGCTACATCTCCTTTGTGATTGCCGACTTTGACAACAACGGATCAATGGACTTTCTCGCCATGGGCGACGCGGACCCGTCTGATCCCACCAACCCGTATGAGCTGTGGTACTTCTGGCGGTCGAACCAGATCAATACCGGGGGCGCCACTCTCTTCGACCAGCGCCTGGTGGAGATGAGCTTGCCCCGCGGCATCTTCGGCGTGGCGGCGGACGTGGACAACGACCACCTCCTGGACTTGGTCACCGTGGAGACAGACTCCACCCACCCAAACGGTCCGACCTACGTGTACTCGCACCTCAACACCGGCCTGGTCGCCACCGCCGACTGCGCCTACGATACAGACCCGACCAACCCCAACGGCTGCGCCTTCATCCGCACCGCGGCAACGGACATCTCCTCCTTTGCCGAGGGGCAGTGGGCCGTGCGCTACGCCAGGGACGCGGTGGACGTGGACAACGACGGGTTCAGGGACCTGGTCTTTTACACCTACGCATCGGGGGGCGCCGCTGCCACGCCCACCTACCTGCTTTCGGGCAATGGCGACGGCACCTTCGGTGTGCCACCTGGGCCCATGTTCACCTTCAACTCGGCAGGAGGCTGTGGATCCTCCCCGGCCAACTCTTGCGTGTTTGGCGACTTTGACAACGACGGCGTCGGGGACCTCATCATGGGCTTTGATGACGACGGTGACGCGGGGAGCGCGTGGTTCATCCCGGGCCAGGTGGTGGGGGGGCTCTACTCGGTGAACACGGGTGCTTGCTTCGAGGCTCTGGACATCAACCCGGCCGACGAGTCAGGGTCTGAGAACCCCGGCTTCTCCACCTCGGCTAAAACCTTTGACTTCGACTTCGACGGCAACCTGGACATCGTTGTGGGGCACACCACTACCTCACCATGGGATCCGCCTACCCGCACGTCGCTTCTGATGGGGGGTGGCGACGGGCTCTTCGCCTCACCCACCGCGGTGCGCGACTTCGCCACGTCTGGCTTTGGCAACAGCTTCGCCATCCCCAAGCGTCTCTGCACCAGGTTCCCCAACAACTAAGGTGCATCCAGCATCGAGCTGCACCTTGGCACCAGAGGCTCCCCCGCAGGTCACTCCACCGTGACCGACTTGGCCAGGTTGCGGGGCTGATCCACGTCCGTGCCCTTGAAGTCGGCCACGTGGTAGGCCAGAAGCTGCAGCGGGAGCACCGACAGGAGTGGCTGGAGCGGAGGAGAGACGTGGGGGACCAAGAACAGGTCGTCTGCCAGCTCTCCCAGGGCGGAGTCGCCCAGGGTGCCCAGGGCGATTACCTTGCCCTGGCGGGCGCGGGTCTCGGCGAGGTTTGACATGATCTTGTCGTAGTGGGGGCCCCGGGGAGCGATGACAACCACAGGGAGATCCTCGTCGATGAGGGCGATGGGGCCGTGCTTCATCTCCCCGGCGGGGTAGCCCTCCGCGTGGATGTAGGAGATCTCCTTGAGCTTGAGGGCGCCCTCCAGGGCGATGGGGTAGTTGATGCCCCTGCCCAGGTACAGAAAGCTCCTGGCAGAGGCGTACCGGCGGCCGATGACGTTCATCTGTGCGGAGTTGGCGATGACGTCGGTCATCATCTGCGGCACCTGCAGCAGCTCCTCGATGAGCTCCATGGCCCTGGCCTGTGCCAGGCCACCGGTGCGGCGGCCCAGGTGAATCGCCAGCAGCATGAGGGCCGTGAGCTGAGTGGTGAAGGCCTTGGTGGAGGCCACCCCGATCTCGGGGCCCGCGTGGGTGTACAGGGCCGCGTCGGCGTTCCGCGGGATCTGCGACTCCACCACGTTGGCGATGGCGAGCACCTTGGCTCCCCGCTCCTTGGCCGAGCGGACCGCGGCCAGGGTGTCGGCGGTCTCTCCCGACTGGGACACCGCCACGAGCAGGTCCCCTTTGCCAATGATGGGATCCCGGTATCGGAACTCCGAGCCGAGGTCCACCTCCACGGGCACTCGGGCAAGCCCCTCCACCAGGAACTTGCCCACCAGGCATGCGTGGTAGGAGGTGCCGCAGCCCAGCAGAAACACGCGGTTCAGGGAGCCCACGTCCACCTCGAAGCCGTCCAGGAAGGCGTCCCCCTGCTCCGGGGAGAGCCGGCCCCTGAGGGTGTCTGTCACCGCCCTGGGCTGCTCGTGGATCTCCTTGAGCATGAAGTGCTTGTAGCCCTCCTTCTCTGCGGCCACCGCGTTCCAGGTGATGTGCTTCACCTCCGGCTCCACGAGGCCCTGCTCGTCCCAGACACGGATCCCGCTGGCGGTCATCTCACCGTGCTGGCCGTCCTCCAGGAAGATCATCTCCCGGGTGTGCCCCAGGATGGCCGGAATGTCCGAGCCCAGGAAGGTCTCCCCCTCTCCCACGCCAGCGATGAGAGGAGAGCCGAGCTTGGCGAAGAAGATGCGCTCCGGGTGCGGGTCCATGAGGATCGCCAGGGCGTAGGCGCCCTCTATCCTGGAGAGGGTGTCGCGCATGGCAGCGAGGGGATCTGGGGTCCGGGCGAGGGCGACATCCAGCAGGTGTGCCACCAGCTCAGTGTCGGTCTCGGACCTGATCTCCCTGCCCAGAGCCAGGAGCTGCTCCCTGAGCTCGGAGTGGTTCTCGATGATGCCGTTGTGCACCACCGTCACCGCGCCGGACTTGTGCGGGTGGGCGTTGTCCACCGAAGGGCGGCCATGGGTGGCCCAGCGGGTGTGGCCTATGCCGGTCGTCCCACTGAGAGGCTCGGAGCGCAGTGATCGGGTGAGGTTCCCCAGCTTGCCCTTGGCCCTGAGGATCCGCGCCGCGCCGCCATTCATCACCGCCAGCCCAGCCGAGTCGTAGCCCCGGTACTCCAGACGGCGCAGCCCCTCCATGAGAATGTCCGAGGCCTCCTTTGAGCCCACATATCCTACTATTCCACACATAAGCTGTTCACCTCGATCTACCCAGGGTCTGCGTCGCACGGCGTCTGGCGGGAAGCGAGACTCCAAAGAGCAAGAGAATCACGACGGGGCTAAGGCCACTGACCTGAGTATTGTGGAGGAACGAAAAAGGGTCAAGCCTACCTCGCGCTGGAGGCGGTTGCGCCTGGGCCGGTTTGCGTGTATCGAATCAACCTAGACGAGGAGGAATCACATGGGTAAGAGAGTCTTTCTGTTTCTGGCCACCAACATGGCCATCCTGCTGGTTGTCGGCACCATCCTCTACTTTCTGAACGTGGCCGGGATAGTGCCCGTGGGGGGCGCCGCCCGACTGGGCGCGCTCATGTTCATTTGCCTCATCTGGGGTATGGGCGGCGCGTTCTTCTCCCTGGCCATCTCCCGCTGGGTGGCCAAGTGGTCCATGGGGGTGGAGCTGATTCAGAAGGGGCACCCGGACAGGAAGCTCGGCGCCGTGTACGACATGGTGGAGCGCTGCTGTGCCCAGGCTCGCATTCCCATGCCC
Source organism: Myxococcota bacterium (assembly GCA_024276595.1). Taxonomy (GTDB): domain Bacteria; phylum Myxococcota_A; class Polyangia; order HGW-17; family JAJRWW01; genus JAJRWW01. The sequence continues at coordinate 2,860 of JAJRWW010000722.1, read as the reverse complement.
GAGGTGGGCTACTACGACTCGGACGAGGTGAACGCCTTTGCCACCGGGCCTTCCAAGAAGCGCTCCCTGGTGGCGGTCTCCACCGGCCTGCTGGACACCATGCGCAAGAACGAGGTGGAGGGGGTCATCGCCCATGAGGTGGCCCACATCGCCAACGGCGACATGGTGACAATGACCCTGCTCCAGGGGGTCATCAACGCCTTCGTGCTCTTCTTCGCGCGCCTCATCGCCTGGGCCGTGCGCCAGGCCCTCGACAGCAACCTCGCCTGGCTGGTGAGCTTCGTGGTCTACATCATCATGACCATCTTGCTCTCCATTCTGGGCTCCATGATCACCTCCTGGTTCTCCCGCAAGCGGGAGTTCGGAGCGGACGCGGGCGGGGCCGAGTACGCCGGGCGGGAGAAGATGATCGCGGCCCTGCGGCGCCTGCAAGTGACCCAGGAGCTGGTGGACACCCAGTCCTCGCCGGCCTTCAACTCCATGAAGATCTCTGGCAAGAGCCGCTTCATGTCGCTCTTTTCCACGCACCCTCCCCTGGAGAAGCGGATCGCCCGCCTCGAAGGTCGGATGCGGTAGCCTCCCTGGCGGACGCGGGCACCGCGGAGACGCCCCGCACCGATGGCCGGCTCATGGAGAGGGGGCCAGCGGCCAGTCAAGGTCCGTGTCCACTATGATCTCGTGGGTCGAGCGCCCTGTCTTGCGCATGATGCAGTGCTCGCGGATCTGCCATTGCCGGTCCCCACGGGAGAGGGGCGTGCCCACCGCGAGGCCAGGGGCGCTTGCCTGGGCGCAGCGGTGAGTGTCGTACTTCCAGTAGCGCAGGGTGCTCCCCTCCACCTCCAGCATCACGAAGCCCGGGCGGCGGCAGGCGTCCCCGGGGTCCAGGTCGCCATATCCGCCGGTGCCCACCACCAGCGAGCGCATGTGTCTGGGACCATCGAAGATGTCGTGCGCCTCGAAGGTGTGGCGGTGGCCCGTCATGGCCAGGTCAACCCCGTGGCGCAGCAGCAGGAGCGGGAAGTCGGTCTCGCCAGGAGGATCGATTGCGCAGTGGTGGTCGTGGAAGAAGGCCACGACCCACACGTCCGGCCGCGCGGTCACCGAGGCCAGCCCGGCGAGGAGCCGCTCGGTGGCCTCCCGCTGGCGCTGGCCCCACTTCTGGCTCCAGGTCTCTCCGCCGGCCACCTCGCAGCCTCGGACCATGGGCAGGCCCAGGGAGACGAAGACCACCCGCCCCCACCGAAAGGTGTAAAACAGCCCCCTGCCGGCGGCGTTGAACTCCATGGCCTGAGGGCACCAGGCCGACTCGGTCCCCGGCAGGGCGAAGCTGCCCAGGTAGGCTCGCCGCAGGCGCGCATGGGAGCCGCCGTTTTCAGAGCACACGTCGTGGTTGCCGAAGGTGGGGAAGGTGGGCAGGCCTCCGAGGAGGCCGAAGTAGCTCGGGTTGCCAAAGGCCTTCACCGAGGTGGGCTTGCCCAGGGCTCCAGGGGCTGTGGTTCTGGGGCTTCCCCGGCGCCGATGGGCGTTGTACAGGTTGAAAAAGAACGGGTCCGCCGCGTTGGGGTGACCGTTGGTGTCGTTGTCCATGTCGCCCAGGGGGAGCCACAGGTGGGGGGCCTGGCTCCTGGCCACCTCGCTCATGAGGTCGCACACGTCGTAGCAGTAGCTGGGCTGCCACTTGCCTGGTCCCAGGTCGCCCATGGCGAGCCAGCGCACCGGGCCCGGGTGGCGGACCGGGGGCGCCGTCCTGAAGGCCACGTCCTCGGCCAGGAGCAGGTCCGGGGCCGGGCCGCTGCCCGCGCCGCTGCCCGCGCCGCTGCCCGCGCCGCTGCCCGCGCCGCTGCCCGCCCATGGCTCGGCCGCCACGCAGCGCACGCTGTAGTGGTAGCCGCGTCCAGGCTTGAGCCCGGCAAGGTGCGCCTCGCACTGCAGGATCGGGCGGTGGAGCAGGGAGCGCAGGCGCATGTGCGGGGCCTGCGGCTCCGCCTCCCTCCCCGGCGACAGCCCGCGTCGGTAAAGATATGTCCACGACACCTCGGAGACCTGTATGCCGCCTTGGAGGGCGGTCAAGGTGCGTCCCTCGGCCAGGTCTGTGCCCTGGGGCGCGAAGGTCAGGGAGGTGTCCAGCAGGAGCCTCTCCAGGCGCAGGCCGGGGTCGCCGGGCGGCTCCCCCCACCCCAGGTCGACGCCGTGAGGGCGGCCTTGGGGCAGGAGCACAGCCGGGCCGCGCCTGCGCAGGTTCACGAGGCGCACCCCGGGCAGCGTCCCCTCCAGGCGCCACTCGGTGGGTGCAGGGAGCTGGGGGGCATCCTGCCACCGGAGGTGGACTCCCCACCTGCGGGGTCCGTGCACCAGGTAGTCGCTCGCGGCGCGGTTCCACAGGGCCAGGGGGCCGCCCTCGGCCAGCGCCCTCGGGGTTCCGCGTAGCTCCCACTGGGCCCAGGGTAGCTTCGACCAGCCCAGGTTGATCCCCAGCTCCCGCTCCTCGTATCCCAGGTAGCCAGCACCGTCGAAGTGGAGGGCAAAGGGCGCCCCTCCCACCAGCTCAGTCATGGGCCGGGTGAGGTCGCCCAGGGCTCCGGGCGGATTGACCCTCCACAGCACGGTGGCGCTGGTGGTGGTGACCCGCTGCAGGTAGGGGGCGCGCAGGCCAGTGGCGTAAGCGTCAAAGGCCAGTCCCTCCCTGCCGTCCCACTCGATGTTCCAGCCAGGAGGGCGAAGGGGGCCTGCGCGCCTCTCCCCTGGCGGCGGATCTCCTGGCTGGATAGCGGCCGGGAGAGAGGGCTCGGGAGAAGATCTTTCAGGTGGTGTCACCGCTCCTCCAATGGGCGTGGCGGCGAGCCAGCGGGGGTGATTCGGT
>JAJRWW010000721.1 GCA_024276595.1 Myxococcota bacterium | reverse complement strand
CGCTGCCGCGGGTCGGCCACGCGATGGGTCACCGAGCCCACCTCGCGCAGCTCGCCGTCGGGCCCTCTGGACACGACCCCCGCCTCGAAAAGCACCTGGTTGGCCAGGGGGCTGCCGTCGAACCAGCGCTGGAGCCTGCAACGGTCTTCCCAGGCGTAGAGCTTGACCTCCTCGGGAGAGAAGCTGTGAGGCGCTCTCAGGGGTATCTGGGTCCCGCAGCCGCAAGACAGCCCGACCAGCAGCAGGGTCATGGGAGAGTGGAGCCACCTTGTTTGCATTGCCTGCCTCTATGAAGCGGTTTTTTTCCGTCTGCCCATGTACACAATTCAAGACCCGTACCAACCCCTGAGGGATCTGCCACAGGGATCCCAGATGCACCTGGAGCGCGAAGAATCTCTCCTGTTCTTGCCTCTCTCTCCGATCCGGCGATGCTAGGGGGGCCTCAGCAAGGCAGGCGATCCGCGCCAAGGGCTCGGAGCCGAGCTGCCCGAGCGCGTCCCATTTGGGCCGGTTTCGCCACCACCGCGCGCCATTGTGCCCACTTTGGGGGGTAGCGAAAAATACCAATCTGCACTACCTTGTTGGAGGGTCTGGGCAACGCTGTGTCCCCGACCTCCCCGAGGGAGCTTCACGTGAGAGTCTGTCCGTCCTGTGCTCGTCTCTTCGACTCCCAAACCACCCTCTGCCCGAGGGATGGTGCCTTCTTGCAGGCCCCCACTGATCCGCGCACGGGGATGCGTGCGGGCAACTACCTGCTCATGGGCCCCCTGGGCGAGGGAGGAATGGGCCAGGTCTACCGGGGTGAGCACGTGGTGATCAAGAAGGAGGTCGCCATCAAGGTGCTGCGCTCGCAGCTTGCGGGCGACAGGCAGGTCATCGACCGCTTCCTCATGGAGGCCAGGGCGGCCTCCATGATCCGCCACAACAACATCGTGGATGTCACCGACTTCGGCAAGCTCCCCGACGGCTGCTCCTTCTTCGTGATGGAGTTCCTGGACGGGCCGAGCCTGGCCAAGGAGATAGCCTCCGGCTCAGAGATCCCCCTCTACCGAGCAGTGAACATCCTCACCCAGGTGTGCCAGGCCCTGCACGCCTGCCACGAGAAGGGCATCGCCCACCGCGATCTCAAGCCCGAGAACATCATCCTCCTGCGGCGAGACGGACGGCGGGACCTGGTGACAGTGCCCAGGGTCCCCGCCGATGAGCCAGTGGTGCAGCGGGAGGGCTTTTACGACGAGGTGAAGATCCTCGACTTCGGAATCGCCAAGATCCAGCAGGTCACCGCCCGGCTGGACTACGAGACCAAGGCCAAGGGGCTCGTCTTCGGCAGCCCCTACTACCTCTCTCCCGAGCAGGCCCGGGGGGACCCTGGGGACCACCGCTCGGACATCTACTCCATGGGGATCATCTTCTACGAGATGCTCACCGGGGAGGTCCCCTTCGACGGCGACACCGCCACGGAGATAATGGGAAAGCACGTCATGGACCCCCTGCCGTCCATGCGTGCCACCCGGCCGGACCTGAGCATCCCCCCGGAGGCGGAGCTGCTGGTACACCGGGCCACCGCCAAGAACCCCATGGACCGACACCACAGCGCCCTGGCCTTCCTGGACGACCTGCGCCACTGCTTCGGGGAGGTGATCTACGGGCGGGACATGGACCGCTTCCTCAAGGTGAAGCGACAGCGCACCATCCCCCGCTGGCACACCGAGCCGCCCGAGCAAGGGCTCCAGCGACGTCTGACCCCCCGACAGATCGAGATCAACAGGGAGCTGCAGGGGCTCTTCTCCAAGGCGTACGAGCCGTCCAACCCCTCTGGGGAGGAGGCCGACCCCATCGTGGCGACCACCGCCCGTGCGGACGAGCGCCCGGACAAGGACGCCGTGGCCGCCGAGCTGGAGGGGCTCTTCTCCGGCGAGGAGGAGTAGCGAGCCCTGGGGACGCCCAGCCGCGCCTTGTCAGGAGCCGAGCAGCTTTACGAACTGCTCATCCTTGACCTGCTCGTGGCTCTTTATCTCTGTCGAGTCATCGAAGACGTCCCAGTCCTCGAATGTCTTGCACAGCGACTCGAAGTCGTCCTCGATGAGGATGGCCCCCTGGGTGTCTCGGCGCACCTCGGCGATGCCAGGGTGGTCGAAGTCCAGGTGCTTCATGGCCCCCAGGCGCCTCTGGGTGAACCCCCTCGCATGACTGGCGACATCTCCCCGTCGCTGGCAGAGCAGGCGGCGGATCGTCTCCCTGAGCTGTTGGCTCTCAAAGGGCTTCGGGATGCAGCAGTGGACCTGGGCCTTGTTGATGGCATCCACTCCCACGCTGGCCTCGTCGCTGCCCGTGAGCAGCACTCGAGTCACGTCCGGGCGCTCCTTCTTGATGCGCTGGAGAAAGGGCAGGCCGTTCTCGCCGGGCATGTAGTGATCACAGAGGATCAGATCCACCCGACCGCCATCGAGGACTAGCTGCGCCTCCGCGGTGGAGCATGCGGTGATCACCTCCACCTCCTCTCGTAGCAACAGCCTCTTGACCAGCCGGCAGATGGCCTGGTCGTCGTCCACAATGAGCATCCTCTGCCTGGTCATGGCATCCCTCCCTCCATGGCCAACCACACCCTGGATGCGGGGTGGTTGAGCCTGGGTCGCGCCTCCTGTGCCCGCTCGGAGGAGTGAGCCCGGGCCCACTCGTCCAGCGCGTCATCCAGGAGGTCAATGAGCTCGTACATGGAGCTGGGGCGCTCCGCCGGGCTCTTGCTGAGGCAGCTCCGGCAGAGCCGGTCTAGCTGGCATCCCACCTCCATGCCCGGCAGCGCTCCTGCCAGGGACCTGGGCTTCTGCCACAGGTGCATGTTCAGTATGGCGGTGTCGTTGTCGTCCAAGAAGGGCACCCGGCCAACGAGCATCTCGTGCAGCATCACGCCCAGGGAGTACACGTCCGCTCGCTCGTCCAGCCCGAGCCCCAGCACCGCCTCCGGAGACATGTACCAGGATGTTCCCAGCACTGGCTTGTGGGTGTCCTTTGCCATGTGCCCTTCCACCCGCACCGACCTGGCCGCGCCCAGGTCCAGGAGCTTCACCCAGGGCCGCTCCACCAACGGCAGGCCCACCAGTGGGCCGCCCACCACGACCACGTTGTCTGGCTTGACGTCCGCGCAGACGATCCCCTCCGCGTGGAAGGCGGTGAGCCCCTCGGCCACCTGCCGTGCAATCTGCGCCGCCACCGGCACCGGCAAGGCTCCGCGGCTGTCGATGATGTGATGCAGCCCCTTGCCCTCCAGGAGCTCCATGACCAGGTACCAGACCCCGTCTTCTGTTTGGCCCAGGTCGTACACCGTCACCACGTTGGGGTGGCTCACAGCAGCCAGGGCTCGGGCCTCCTGCGCGAGCTGCGCTTGCAGGAACTCGAAACCGCTGCCTGATCCACGGGCCACCTTGATGGCCACGTGACGACGCAGGTGCTCGTGGTAACCCACGTAGACCTCCCCCATACCACCCGCCGCCAGCCTGGAGAGGAGACGATAGGGGCCAACCTGTCTCTCCACTCTTCTGCCGCTCCTGGGGCGCTTTCTGGTGTCGGGCTGAGTCACTTTGTTTGCTCTCTCACTCTTTTGTGAATACCAGATACAAGATCCGATCCAGGGGCAGAGCGGCAGGGGGAGGCTCGGACCGCTCTCCCCCAAACCCGCTGGGATCCAGAGCAGCTAGCGCGCCCTCCGAGACTCGGCGAACCTGGAGGCCACCTGTCGCCAGCGGCATGACGCCCCCCTGT
>JAJRWW010000720.1 GCA_024276595.1 Myxococcota bacterium | reverse complement strand
GGCAGCGTGTCCGGCCCCACGTTCACGTAGGTGCGGATCTGAGAACGCTCGAAATAGAAAATGTTTCCTGCCACGACACCATCGCTGCACGGTAAAAACTCGTAGTCTTGGGTTGAGGACGTGCCCCGAAGGATCCGGATGGGCCATATCTCAGGATCCACGATGGTGTTGTGTGCGGCCACACACTCCACGCACCCAGAGAAGGAGAGGGGAGAACCGCCACCCACAAATATGTTTGCGATGGCCCGAATGTTTTTTGCCTCGAAGTTCGGCTGGCTGTCCGAAAGGGGCGGGCGGAAGAGCTGGTATGACGAGCCGCCTCCCAGGTTAATGCCCCGATATCCCGCGTTTACCAGCACGCTCCATCGAACCTCGACATCTTCGGATCCTCCCTTTATCTGGACACCTTCCGCAATCAGGTCCTCGAAGCGGCATCGGGCCACCAGGCCGTGGTGGCACCCCACCATGTCGATGCCTGTGCCCGATTCTCCCACCACCCCGCACCGGCTGAAGCTGCTGTCCAGAACGAAGAAATTCGAAAGACCGGTCAGTTTCAGGCAGTTCTGCCAGTGGTTGCCGCCGCCAACGTCGTGGATGGATATATTCCGGAAAACCACGTGGTGTGCGGCCAAGGGGTTTTCCACGTCTCCTCCATCGTCGCAGTTTAGCCCGTTGATGGATGCGCCGACAATCTCCAAATCGTGGATGACCAGATACGACACCCGAGTCAAGTGCATGGCCACATCTTGGCCGGACCCGTCAATCCGGGGCATCGTCTCGCCATCGGCCCCCCCAATCCATATCGGGGCATCCGGCTGACCAGCAAGGTCAGAAATAGAAACCAGTCCCTCGTACGTACCCTCGTGAACGATGATCGCATCCCCTGGCTCTACCTCCAGAACGGCCCTCTGGATGGTAGCGAACGGAGCCTGCTCCGAGCCGTCCCCGGACGTGTTGTCCCCGTCCGTCGCCACATGCAGTTTGCGCTGCGGCACGACGCCCGACTCGAAGGTCACGATCTCACCGCAGCTCGTGGGCACCGACCCGTCCAAGCCCGAGTCGGAAACCGAACTGTCTTGGCGCCCCGCATCAGTCATGGAAGCGTCGAGGTCGGCCCCGTCTCGACCCGCATCGGCCGGTGAGGAATCGTCGCCGCAGGCCGGAAGGTAGCCAAGAGCCCACGCCAAGAGCAACCACATCACAGTACTTGCCGATTTCCTTGCCAGTGTCATTCTCAACCTCCTGTGCGCCGGTCACAGCGTCAATTGCGGACCCCAGATTAACCGCCAAATTGGTAGGACATAGGCGGAAGGGATGAAAAGAGTCGTCGCACCAACTTCTGGTCATATGCTTATTTCGCAGATCCTAACCCATTTTCTGCGCAATCAGCAAATGCAAGCATTAAATGTGCCAGGCTTGTGCAGATGGGTCTTGGATGAGACTCAAGGGAGTATCCGATTTGAACAACAGCGCGTAACTACACAGCAAAAATGGGTGCCGGGTAGTGCAGAGAGGAGATGTCGGACGACATCTCCTCCAGGTGGGGGATTTTCCCCCAGATCAGATCAGGTGGGGGATTTTCCCCCAGATCAGATCATACCGTGCCTGACGAGCATCTCTCGTAGCGACTTGCGATCTATGCCAGAGGCGCGAGCGGCCTTGGAGATGTTGCCCCCGGAGTGGGCCCAGAGCCGGGAGAGGTAGGCCGATTCGAGCGCATGCTTCACCCTGCTGCGCGCCTCGCGAAAGGGGACATTGGGAGGGATCTCCAGGTGGATCCTGAGGGGCTCGGCCGAGGAAGGTGCCCGCTGCGCGGGGCCTCTCTCGTCCTTGGAGCTCCAGATGAGCGGGCTCTGCAGCCGGAGCTGGAAGGGTGCGGTTCCCTGTTTATCGGACTGCGAGCCCAGCAGACCGTCGGGAGATTGCCCCGAGCTGAGCCCTGGCGGAATTACCAGGGCACACTGCAGCACGTTTCGCAGCTCCATGACGTTACCCGGCCAATCGTGACGCACAAGCTGCTCGAGCGCTTCGGCGGAGAGGCGTGCTCCCTGGTTGCCGGAGAGTAGTCCAATGAAATGCTGGGCAAGAACGGGAATGTCCTCCCTGCGGTCTCGCAGAGGTGGGAGCCATACCTGCGCCACCACGAGGCGGTAGTAGAGATCCTGGCGAAAGTTTCCTTCTGCTATCTCGTGTGCCATATCTCGCTGGGACGCGGAGATGACGCGCACATCCACCTTGCGCATGTCGTTCTCTCCCAGACGCTTGACCTGGCCGGTTTCGAGCACCCGAAGCAACCTCGGCTGCAGGGAGAGTGGAAGCTCGGCGAGCTCATCCAGGAATATGGTTCCGCCATCAGCCATCTCGAGGCGCCCGCCCGGTCCGTGGTTGCACCTGTGAATGAGCCCTTCACATGTCCGAACAGCTCGCTCTCGATGAGCTCGGTGGTCATGTTGCCGCAGTCAATCACCACAAAGCGCCCCTGGGCCCTCGGGCCGTGTACGTGGATGGCCCGGGCACAGAGCTCCTTGCCAGTGCCGGTCTCGCCCTGGATAAGCACCGGGATGTCGCTGGGCTCGAGCATCTCCAACACGGAAAACAACCGCCGCATGGGTATGCTGCAGCCGATGAGATCCCCGTAGCTATCACGGCTGGAGATGGCAACGGAGGCGGTGTCTGCCACCGGAAGCAGGTCGATGTTGTAAGTCCCGATGGAGATGCGAGCGCCCAGGCCCAGCGTGGCTCGCTCGATGCGCCCGCCGAGGTATCCTATGCCGTTGGTGCTGCCAAGATCCTGCACCAGGATACCGTCTGCGACGATCCTTAGCTCCGCATGGCGCCGCGAAACGCCCGCACCCTTCAGCACCAGGTCGCAGTCTTCGTCCCGACCGATGACGCAGCCGCTGGAGGTGAACTTGAAGGACCGCCCTGGGCCCTGGGCCCTGGGCCCTGGGAGCCGCCTGAGCTGACACGCAGCAGACACTCTTTCGGCGCAGGCAAGCTTTCCGAGCCCCACCCATACTCGACCGTCTTTTCCGGGGGTGAAATATCCATCCCTGGCATCTTGGGTAGATCCGTACTCATAACGTGACGATAACATGGGCAGAAAGATCGACCCATGCGCCAGCGCGTCCTGTCAGGTCGGATCACCGACTCGCCGGGCTGGCGCCGGGCGACGTTGCCTGGCCCCGCAGGAGCGCGGCGACTGCGCTCACGGCACAGCAACCGCTCGCATCCCCCGCGGTGGGGAGCGCTTCCACGCATAAGGGAAATGAACCACGAAATCGAGGTCAGAGGCAAGTACTATGCGAATATCGCCAGGCTCGATCCGAGAAGCCGCGGCCGTGGCGCCGCCACCGCGCTTGCAGGGGCAGGCGGGAAGCTGGCCGCGTCCACGGCGCAGACCGCGGCCATGGCGCGGGCTCGCGCCCACCAAGGCCGGGCCCGCCCCGAGGGGCGGTTATGGGGTGGCTAGCGCCGAGGCCAG
>JAJRWW010000719.1 GCA_024276595.1 Myxococcota bacterium | reverse complement strand
GTGTCCGGGGCCCGCGGCCGGGTCAGGGCGGGGTTGGCGTCGTCGTCGAAGATCATCTGCGCCCCGGCAAACTGCTCCGAGGCGCGCACGAGCAAGACCGTGGGCAGCCGCTCGATGAGGCTGTTGACCCTGGCCACGAACTCCTCCCCGGCGTCGGGCTCTGGCGGCCGCAAGCCCATGATGACCAGGTCTGATCGCACCGAGTTCTGGGCGATGATGTCGGCTATGGATCGACCGTCCTGGGGGTTGACGATCACCTCGGGGCTGGCCTTGATCCGGCTCTCGTCGATGATCTCCTGGATCAGCGCCGTGGTCTTGCTGGCCTTGCCCCCGGAGGGCACGATCATCTTCACCCTCACATCCGCCAGGGCCCATTCGCGGTGGGTCATCAGCAGGTAGGTGAGCAGCAGCATGAGCCCGCCGTTGTTGTCCAGACCGCCCCACCAGATGTCCACCCTGGAGTGGCGTCCAAACTGTCGCACCTCGTCGAAGGCCACCAGCACCAGGCACTTGTCCAGGAGGGTGAGGTCATAGATCAGGTTGCCGTAGTCGTGAGCCCGGTCCGCCTGGTGGCCCCAGCCCATGACCACCGTGTTGGACTCGAACCCTGCCAGACCATAGCTCTGGGCGACGTTGCGCACCCCCTCGTAGATGTCGCTGCACACCTCCACGCGGGTGAGCAGGTTCGGGTGGGTGCGTGCCAGGCGGGCAGCCGTGGAGCGCTGGAGCACGCTGCGCCGATCCTGCAGGTCCCTCACCTTTCCGGCGATGAGGTAGAAGTAGGTCACCAGGCCCTTCTCTCCACCGAGCCAGAGGCCCACGTCGATGAGGTGCGGTCGGGAGGTGGGAGAGCCGCCCAGCACCACCACGTTTGGGCGCCAGTTCCTGGGGTGCCAGGCGACCTGCCGGAGGCGCAGGAGCCCCATGCGCACCAGGGCCGCCCAGAGGCCGTGTCGGGCGTCCCCCCAGGTGGTCTCCATGGACTTTCGCTGCAGCCAGACGTAGATGCCCACCACGACCATGGAGGAGATGGCGGCGGCCGGCAGGTTGATGAAGGACATCATGTAAAAGGACGCAGCCGCGCCGAAGAAGGAGACCCACGCAGGGGCCTTGAACTCGGGCCGAAAGCTCGGGGAGTCGGCCCAGGTCTGCAGGCCACAGGCGAGGTTGATTGTGCCGTAGGTCACCAGGAAGAACATGGTGAGGATGGGGGCGATCATGTTGAGGTCCCCCAGCCAGATGCCGCCGAGGGCGATGATCATCGTCACCGCCGTTGCCAGGCGCGGCTCATCGTTTCGGCCGCTCCCCCTGGCCAGGGCCCTGGGAACTATTCCATCGAGGCCCAGGGCCTGCAGGGTGCGGGGAGCTCCGAGGATGGAGCCGATGGCGCTCGACAGGGTGGCTCCCCAGATGCCCGCGAGGATGAGCGCTGGCGCCCAGGCCAAATGCTGCATGATCAGCATGTCCGTGCGCAGGGTGGCGGTGTCCGCCTTGAGGGCCAGAAACACCGGGAGGGCCAGGTACACGAGCATGCCCACCAGTATTGCGGCCATGGTGCCCTTGGGGATGGCCTTGCGCGGGTCCCGCAGGTCTCCGGACATGGAGATGCCAGCGGTGATCCCGGTCACCGCCGGAAAAAACACTGCGAAGACCGCCGCAAAGCCCACCGCCGCCTGCCCGCCCACGGTCTTGGGCCACCAGTCGATGGCCACGTTCCCGTGGCCTGACCCGGCCAAAAAGCTCACCAGCGACAGCCCGATGGCGACCATGACGAAGTACTGGGTCTTGATGGCCACGTCGGCGCTGATCATGCCCAGCACGGCCAGGATCACACATATGACCGTGGACGTCACCTGCGGGGGAATGCCTGGCAGCACCGACTGCATGAAGGGCTGGAAGCTCTCGGTGAATCCCATGATGTAGAGGGAGACCGAGAGAGCCTGGCCAATGAACAGGGGGATCCCAATGGCTCCGCCCAGCTCCAGGCCGAGGCTGCGGGAGATCATGAAGTAGGCGCCGCCGATCTTGATGGTCTGGTTGGTGGCGATGGCGCTGATGGAGAGCCCGGTGGCCACCGTGATGGTGTGGGCGATGAGCACGATGAGGATCGTGCCCGCCAGGCCCGCGTTGCCCACCACCCAGCCAAAGCGCAGGTACATGATCACGCCCAGGATGGTCAAGATGCTGGGGGTGAACACGCCGCCAAAGGTGCCGAACTTGCCCGCAGGGGCTCTGCCTGGCTTTGAGCTGGAATCGCCGACCATGGCCGCCAGTCTATACCACAGTGGTCAGCGCACGAAGCCCAAGGATGGCCAGTAGGGCAGCAGCGCGGCGTAGGCGGAGCCGAGGGCAATGGCAACGGCGTAGGGCAGCTCGTCCGTCTCCATCTCCGACAGGGCCTGGCGTCTCCTTCGAGGGTTGAAGGTGGAGGCCACCGCAACCCACAGGTTTCTGAAGACCCTCCACAGGTTTCCCCGGAGCAGGCTCAGCCCAAGGCCAATCACCAGACCGGCAAGGGTAGTGTACAGGAGCCCGTAGAGCACCAGCGGCCAGCCCAGCAGCGCCCCACAGGCGCCCATGAAGAGCACATCCCCGCCGCCGAGCATGCCCACGGACCACAGGATCCAAAACACCCCAAGGCCGCAGAGCATCCCCGCTCCGGCCATGAGCGCGCCCTCCGAGCCCCCGAGCAGGCCCCCGAGGACCAGCCCCAGGAGCATCCCGCCCATGGTGAGCCAGTCTGGCAGCACGCGCCACCTGATGTCGTACACACAGGCAGCCACCCCCACGAGGGCCAGGGCGACATGACGAACGGGGCTCGGCTCCAGCTCGAACATGGCAGAGAGCCTAACACGGGGCGGGGAGGAGCACCGCCGAGAAAACACACCTGGAGAGCTGGCAAAGGGATCCGGATTCCGAACCCTGAGAGGGCTTCGGGGAGGCCGGGGCGGAGGGAAGCGCGGGATCGGCCAGGAAGGGCTGGCTACTCCGGCTTGTTGTCCTTGTTGAACTTGTTGAGCTGCTTGCTCTTGAGGAGCTGGCTCCTGGTCTTCTTGGCCTTGGTATCCTGATCCTGCTCGCCGGCGAGGGCGTCGTTGGCCGTGCCGAAGATGCGGCGGAGGTTGTTGCCGAAGAGGGTGACGACCCCGATGGCCGCAATGGCGATGAGCGCGACTATGATGATGTACTCGGTCATCCCCTGCGCCCTGCGGGCCTTTCTGGCTCTCGTGATGGCTCTTCCGAACGTCATGACAGGTCTCCTGGTTGATGCGACTGATAACAGAGTAGCACGCAAGGGGAAAGGGGATCCATCGGTCGATTGACGGATGCGTGGCGCCGGAGGCGGTGGGGGCGAGGGAGAGGCGAGGGACGGGGAGATGTCGGGGCTCAGCCCAGCTTGTCCTTGATCCTGTCGTGCAGCTTCTCTGCCACCTCGATGAACTTCCTGGACTGGGGAGCGTCCGAGTCGGTCACCAGGATAGGCTTGCCGTCGTCGCCAGCGGCGCGAATGACCGGGTCCAGTGGGATCTCTCCGAGCAGGGGAACCTTGAAGGCCTTGGCCACCTCCTTGCCGCCACCCTCGGCAAAGGGGGCGGTCTCCCGGTTGCAATGGGGGCAAACGAAGTAGGACATGTTCTCCACCACACCCCACACGGGCACCTTCACCTGGTTGAACATCATCATGCCCCGCCGAACGTCCTGCAAGGCCACGGTGGACGGCGTGGTCACGATGACCGCGCCGTCGATGGGGACCTCCATGGCGAGGGTGAGCTGGGCGTCCCCTGTGCCCGGGGGCAGATCCACCACCAGCACGTCCAGCTCGCCCCACTCCACGTCCCTGAGAAACTGCTGCACCGCCCGCATCACCATGGGTCCGCGCCAGATCACCGCCTGGTCGGGGTCGACGAAGAAGGCGATGGACATGCAGAAGATATTGTGGGCCCGGGTGGGCAGCACGCGCTTTCCAGAGACCTGGGGGGGGCGCTCCACGCCCAGCATCCCGGGCACGTTGGGCCCGTAGATGTCGGCGTCCATGAGGCCCACCTTCAGCCCGAGCTGCTCCAGGGCCAAGGCCAGGTTTATCGCCACGGTGGTCTTGCCGACTCCGCCCTTGCCGCTGGCCACGGCGATGATGGACTTGACCCCAGCGATGGGGTCCTGTCCCTCGAAGGGGGTCTTGGAGGCTCCCGGGGCTGCCGGGTCCGGGGCCCCGTGGTCGCTCGCCGGGGCCGGCTCCCCGTCGGCCAGCCGCACGTCGCGGATCTCGGGGGCGTGCTTGCGGATGGCCCTGGCTACACCCTCGTCCATGGTCTGAGGCGCGGAGGGGCAGCCATGGCAAGCTCCCTTGAGCCTGACAAAGACCACGTCGTCCTCGATCTTCACCAGGTCGATTCCGCCGCCGTCCGCCTCCAGCATGGGTCGGACCTCCTCCAGGGCCGCTTCCACTCTCTTTTGCACGTCGCTCATGGGGCTCCTCCGGTGGGCCAGGGATTTGGCCAAGGAAACAATGTGGATTTTTTCACCCATGTCAACCG
>JAJRWW010000718.1 GCA_024276595.1 Myxococcota bacterium | reverse complement strand
TGCCCGGTGCCCGGTGCCCGGTGCCCGCCTCCGAGCCCGAGGCACCGCGCCCGTGCGCCCATACAGCCCTCGGGCTCGATGGTCGGATTCGGGTCTCGGTAGGAGGGGGCTGAGGCTAAGGCTAGGGCTAAGGCTAGGGCTGAGGCTAGGGCTGAGGCTAGGGCTAAGGCTAGGGCTAGGGCTAGGGCTAGGGCTAAGGCTAGGGCTAGGGCTAGGGCCGAATTTTATCGCCGAACGCGAATTTGCGACTCGCGTTTGCGAGTGCCGGCCGAAGGCCCAACCGTGCGACATCTATTCGGAGTCACGGAGCGTAGCGAAGTGACAACGAATCGATCCTAGGCCCCCTTGCTCAACCAGGTGACCGATGTGGTAGGAATACCTTCGAGGACTCGTCGAATAGAAAATACCAGAAAAACTGTTGTAGAAATAGTTGTTCTTTGTAAATATACTGGCTCTTGTGTTTCTTCTAGGAGACTTGATTACTTGCCTTTTCCACAACCGCGCGACCAAAGGAGGCTCCCATGCGGACAGCACGTTTCATCGTCCCTATCGCCGTGGCCGCTTGCCTGATGGCACTCGGCTGCAAGAAGAAACCCGAGGCTAGCAAAGAGGAAAAACCTGCCCCTGACATGGGCACTCCCGGAGAGGCCATGGACATGGCTCCGAGCGAGGCTGGGAGCATGGAACCCAAGACTGCGGATGGATTTCCCAAGCTAAGATGCGACGACAAGGAAGAGTTCCGTCGCAAGAGCATCAAGCGCGACAAGAAGGGGCGCATCATTCACTGCTATCTAAAGGCTCCTCAAGTGCTCAGTGGCGTCCGCTGCAGAGCCGGTGGGTACTACACCACGTTGTATCCGTCTGGCCGGCTCAAGGAGTGCACCATCGACAAGGGAGCAAGCGTGAAGCTGGGTGGGATCAAGTGTGCAGGCGGCGCCATCAAGCTCTTCCCGGATGGGAAGCTCCAGGAGTGCCGTTTCGCCGCCGATGTTCTGGAGGTCAATGGCGTGCAGTGTCACTACAGCGCAGAGTTCCACAAGAACGGCAGGCTGCGTCGCTGCAGTAATGTCAAGGAGTACACCAAGGGAAAGCTGACCATCGGGGCCGAGAGCTGGGTATATTTCAAAGCTGACGGCTTCCTGTATCGCGCGGACATGGCCAAGAACCCCTATCCCTGGAAGGGCCAAAAGTGCGCGTACGCCTACTTCTATCCCGACGGCAAGGTCAAGACCTGTGAGATCAAGAAGAAGATCAAGATCAACGGCAAGCTGACTCCGCTCAACGTCACCCTATGCTATTCGCCCGAGGGCAAGCCCACCAACGAGGTCGATGGGGGCTTCACCTGCGGCAACCTAAAAAAAGCCATCAAGTTGCTCAAGAAGCTCAAAAAATAGCTGAGCTGCGGGTCACCTCGCGAGCAGTCCACCCAGAACGGCAGTGACAGCGCTTGCGCCGTCGCGCTCAAGCTCCAGGCAGGCGAGCTGCAGCTTGGGGCGCTGTAGCGCTCCGCGCAAGGTCGGCAGGGCGCAGGCGTGGGATGTCTCCGATCAAATGGATTGCTCAAGGGCTGCTTGTAAATGCCCTTGGAACAGGCTACTTCTATCTGGTCAAAGGTTTCCTGAGGCATATGAGCAAGGAAGAAAACAGGCGGCAGCACCCGCGGGTCCCCATCGAGCTGAAGGTGGAGTACAAGCGGCTGAACACCTTCTTCGCCGACTACACGAAGAACATCTCGAAGGGGGGGACGTTCATCAAGACCCCCAAGGCGCTGGACATCGGGACAGAGTTCATCTTCTCTCTGAGCGTCCCGAAGCTGGAGACCCCCCTGCGGCTTCGGGGTCGGGTGATGTGGGTCGTCCGAGATGGCGAGGAGCCTCCTCCCCAGGCCACCGAGCCTTACGAGCCCGGGATGGGGATCCGCTTCATATACGAGAACGACGACCAGCGACGTGCGGTGCTCTCACAGGTGGAGCGGCTCATGGTGGACAGCCTGGGGCCGCTCCTGTACTCGAAGCTCATGAACGACGAGTAGCGCAGCGCGAGAGATAGCAATGGGCGAGATCACCTCACTGCGTCATGGGGGCTGGCGCTATCTGATACCGAACGGCCTCACTGCCCTGAACCTCTGCTTCGGTGTCATCGCCACCTTCCTCGCCGTGGGTGGGAGCTTCTACTCCGGTGGTTGGTTCATCCTCCTGGCCGTGTGCTTTGATCGGCTCGACGGCGCGTCTGCCAGAGCCCTCGGGGCGACCAGCCGCTTTGGCGTGGAGTTCGACTCCCTCGCGGACCTGGTCTCCTTCGGTGTGGCGCCGGCCATCTTGGTTGCCGCCACGCTCAATGCCGACTCTGCCCTGGGCTTCGACGCTGGCTGGCGCCGGGCAGTGCTTTTTGGCGCCTGCGGCTTTTACGTGCTCTGCGCCGCCTTCCGGCTGGCGCGGTTCAACGTCTTCGCGGGCGCCGAAGGGAGCAGGATCTACTTCGGCCTGCCCAGCCCGGCCAGCGCCTCGGCCGTGGTCGCCCTGCTCATGACCATGACCAAGTACAGCGGCGCCCACCCAGGCTGGTCTGCGGACGTCCGAGTGCTGGGCGAGCTCAGCCTGGGCCCGGCAGTCCGGGTCTGGTTCCCGCTCGTCCCCCTGCTGGTGGGGCTGCTGATGGTCTCCTCCTTGCGTGTGCCCAAGATGCAGCCCAGCAAGAGCCCAAAGGGCATCTACCTCGGGGTGAACATGGCGCTCATCTATCTTTGCGTTCTGCTGCGGGTGCTGCCCGAGTACCTGGCGTTCATGGCCCTTCAGGTTATCGTGGTCTCCTTCGCATTACACTATTTTTGGGCCGCCGCCCGGAGCTCCAGCGCCGGCACTGTCTGGCAAACGCTCTCCGTCGAGTCCGACTCCCCGGAGCCCGCCACCTCGACGGCAGAGCCCAACGGCTCCGCCACCGAGCCAGGCGTCACCAAGTAGCCGCCCTCCCGGCCATGACCCAGCAAAAAGCCCCGGCCACGTCCCAGCAAAGAGCCTCGGCCACGTCCCAGCCAACGGCTCCGGTGAGCAGCGGCGCGGCTCCCGCAAACGAGGGCGACGGCCCTGGATCCCTTCGTGGGCAGCTCCCCCGTCCATGTATTGTCTCGATCCGAGAGGGCGAGCACGCCCCGGGCTGGCTCGGTCGGCGCTTCGGAAGCTCCCTCGAGGTGGCGGCCGAGGTCTGGCGAGGGCAGCCCTCCGTGCGGAGGTCCATGCTGCGCTGGAGCGGCCTGGGCCTGGCCCTCCTGGCCGCCTCCGTGGCTGTGCTGGGAGGCTCCACCACCCTCGGGAGAGCCATCCTCGGCGCGACCATCAGCCTCGCCTGGGCCGTCGTCTGGCTGGCCTTCATCGGCGTCCACCTCAGCGGGCTCCGCGACTCCGCTGGCCTCCAGAAGGACAGACTGGGCCTCCCCAACGGACTCACCCTGCTGCGGATTCTGCTCGTCCCGGCGGTCTGTTGGGCCATCCTGGCCCACGTGCGCCTCATCCCCCACGGAGTCGCGGCCAGCGCCATTATCTTCGTGGTGGGGTTCTCCTACGTGCTGGACGGTATCATCGCCCGGCTCACCGGCTTCGAGACCGTTCTGGGCCGCAACCTGGACCACCTCGCGGACGTGCTCATCTGCTCGGGCATCGCCCTGGCGGAGCTGGCGGCCGGGCTCATGCCCGCCTGGCTGGCTGCGCTGGTGCTCCTGCGCTACCTGGGTGCTGGAGCAGGCGGTATCCTGTCGGTGATGTTCCTGCCCAACGTGCGGATCCGCCCCTCCCTCGTAGGCAAGATCTGCACCTTTGCCGTGGGCATGACCCTGTTTCTGACCATCGCACAGCCCCTGGTGGCCCCTGGCCGAAAGGCAGACATGGGATACCTGTTCCTCCTGGCGGCGGCGTTGATCCTTTTCAACATCGGGTCCATGGCCGTCATGGCCCTGCGCGGCGCCGCGGTGGAGCACCTTCGGCCACCGAGGGGGGCAAAACAGCCTTGACAAACCCCCCCAAATAGGTTTTACAGGACCTCACTTTCCGATCGCGTCGTCTTCGCACAGCCTTTTGTACAGTCTTTCGCGCACCCTGTTGCGAGCAAGCGGATGACCAAGATCAATCACCGACGAGGTTTTTTCTAACGACACGTGTCTTTGCCCCCCTTTCACCCACGCCACCATCCCCCATTGAGCCGCCCGTCGCAGCACCTCGCAGGCAGCAATCAGCACAGCGGCGACCCGCGGACCAAAGCCGGGGACGGCAGGTGAGCCCCACCTTCCCTGGAGGAGATCCATGAACCTCAGTGACCTCAAACGCATGAACATCAAAGAGCTGGCCGAGCTCGCACACGATCAGGGGATCGACGACTCGGCCAACTTGCGCAGGGCCGAGCTCATCTTCGCTCTCTTGAAGGCCCTGACCGACAAGCGCCAGGAGATTTATGGAGAGGGCGTCCTTGAGACCCTGCCCGACGGCTTTGGGTTACTGCGCGCGCCCGACTACAACTACCTTCCCGGCCCAGACGACATCTACGTCTCCCCCTCACAGATCCGTCGCTTCAACCTGCGCACCGGCGACACGGTACACGGCCAGATCCGGCCTCCCAAGGACGGCGAGCGCTACTTCGCCCTGCTCAAGGTCGAGAGCGTCAACTTCGAGCCTCCGGACGCCCAGCGAGGCAAGATCCTCTTTGACAACCTGACCCCCCTGTACCCCAACGAGAAGCTGAACCTGGAGGCCGACTCCAAGAACATGTCCACCCGCATCGTGGACATGCTCTGCCCCATCGGCAAGGGCCAGCGCTGCCTAATCGTCTCTCCGCCCCGGGCAGGGAAGACCATGCTGCTGCAAGACATCGCCAACGCGGTGACCGCCAACGACCCGAACATCGTCCTCATCGTGCTGCTCATCGATGAGCGCCCCGAGGAGGTCACGGACATGGCCCGCAGCGTGGACGGGGAGGTCATCAGCTCCACCTTCTACGAGCCCGCCGCTCGCCACGTGCAGGTGGCCGAGATGGTCATCGAGAAGGCCAAGCGGCTGGTGGAGCACAAGCGCGACGTGGTCATCCTGCTCGACTCCATCACCCGCCTCGCCCGCGCCTACAACACCGTGGTGCCCCCGTCAGGCAAGATCCTCTCCGGCGGCGTGGACTCCAACGCCCTGCACAAGCCCAAGCGCTTCTTCGGCGCCGCCCGCAATATCGAGGAGGGTGGCAGCCTCACCATCATCGCCACCGCCCTCGTGGACACTGGCTCACGGATGGATGAGGTCATCTTCGAGGAGTTCAAGGGCACCGGCAACAGCGAGATCCACCTGGACCGCAAGCTCATGGAGAAGCGCATCTTCCCCTGCCTGGACATCAACAAGTCCGGCACCCGGAAGGAGGAGCTGCTCCTCCAGCCGGAGGTTCTCAACCGGGTCTGGATCCTCCGACAGCTCCTGCATCCCCTCAACGTCATCGACGCCATGGAGTTCCTCCGCGACAAGCTGGGCAAGACCGAGAGCAACACCGAGTTCATCGAGTCCATGTCCTCCTAAAGAGCTGCGAAGTAAATGCCCCGTGTGTCTGCCTGGCCCGCTTGACCTCCGAGGAGAGAGGACTCCCCAGAACCTGGCGCCATGAGCCCTGAGATTCTCACCGCGGTGCTGCTGTCGGGGCTGGCCGGTCTTGCCACGACCATTGGCAGCGTCATTGGAATCTTCGTCCGGAGGCCGAGCAAGGCCTTCATGGCGTTCACCCTGGGCTTCGCAGCGGGGGTCATGGTGCACGTCTCCTTCGTGGAGCTGCTCAGCGCCGCGGTGAAGGACATCGGCTTCGGCTGGGCACACGTGGCATTCTTCAGTGGCATGGCGGCCATGTTCGCCATCGACATGGCCATCCCCCACGACTGGGGCGCGGAGCACTACGAGGGGCCCGGCGCCCACATGGCCAGGGACGGGAGGGAGCGGGCGAGGAAGCGGACGGTCATGCGGACCGGCCTGCTCGTGGCCCTGGGAATAGCCATCCACAACTTCCCCGAGGGCATGGTCACCTTCACCGGCGCCATGAAGAACATGGACCTGGGGGTGGCCCTAGCCGTGGCCGTGGGCATTCACAACATCCCGGAGGGCATGGCCGTCTCGGTGCCCATCTACGCGGCCACGGGCAGCCGGAAGACAGCCTTCCTCTGGTCCTTCGTCTCCGGGCTCTCGGAGCCTCTGGGAGCGCTCCTCGGCGCGCTGGTCCTGGCGCCGTTCCTGTCGACAACCCTGCTGGGGGTCTGTCTGGCCGCGGTGGCTGGCATCATGGTCTTCATCTCCCTGGACGAGCTGGTGCCCGCCGCCCGAGAGTACGAGCGGGAGCACACCGCCATCATCGGCGTGGTGCTGGGCATGGTGGTCATGGCCATCAGCCTCTGGGCCCTGGGGGTGAGCGACGGGTGAGCGGCGGGTGAGCGCGTTTTGGCATTGACCGCGCGCCCCTCGCCGCGGACTATTGCCAGGACAAACGCAGGAGGACCCAATGGACAGTCAGCAGTTCGAACGGATCATGGAGAACGCCATCCAGGGCGAGATCGAGGCCAGGGACTTTTATGCCGGCGTCGCCGAGCGAGTCACCGACCCCGCGGTGAAGAAGATCTTCGCCCAGCTCAGCAAGGAGGAGGACGGGCACCGCCATCGCCTCCTCACCTTGAAGTCAGACCCCACCGCCAAGATGGAGTTTCAGCGGGTGCAGGACTTCGGCGTGGCCGAGGAGCAGGACTGGCCCAAGCTCTCTTTTGACATGAAGCCCGCGGAGGCCCTGCAGCTCTCCATCAAGAAGGAGCAGGCCGCAATGGAGGGCTATCAGGCCATGGCCAACTCCACAGACAGCGCCGATCTCAAGAAGGTCTTTGGAGAGCTCGCAGAGATGGAGCGCGGCCACAAGGCACACCTGGAGGAGCTGTTCGTCAACGCCGCCTACCCCGAGGCCTGGTGACCAAAGGCCCCGGCCACCGCCCGGCGAAACACCACCAGGTTCGGCTCCCTGGTTGCCTCGGGAACCGAGGCTACCAGGGCTCGCTCCATCCGCTCGGAGGTCAACCCATCTATGGCCCCCAGGCCCGCCACGCGGCCAAGCAGCACCACGTTCTGCATGCGAGGATCTGTGAGCTGACTGTCGAAGACCCGGTCCAGGTTCGCGCCTTTTCTGGCCGCCGCCGCCTCCAGACCCGCCGACGTGGGATACTACTCCTCCCCCAGGCGGACGGCCAGGGGCTGGTACTGTGCGTCGTAGTAGATGACCCGCCCCCCCGGGCGGAGCATGGTCACGATACCCCTGTGGGCCTCCAGCCGCTCCAGAGATATCACCAGGTCCGCCTCTCCGGGTGGCACCCTGGGCGCGAAGGCGGCCTCACCCAGCCGCAGGTGGGCAACCACCACCCCGCCCCGCTGCGCCAGGCCGTGCGTCTCGCAGCCGCGCAAGGCATGCCCGGCGTCCACCATGGCAGCGCCCAGCACGCCGGAGAGCAGACCTATGCCCTGCCCCCCCACGCCGGCAACGTAGACATTGAAGACGCTCATTCGTCCACCTCCGAGCTGCCTCCTGGGCCCTTGGGCGCCCGTGGCCCGGCCGCCCCCGCAGATGCCTCGTCGGGCCGCCGCTCCAGCTTGAGGACGCCTCGGGGGGCGGTCATCACGCAGGAGCCACAGCCGATGCACAGATCCGCCGCCACTCCCACCAGGTCTCCCTCCAGCCGCTGGAAGGTGGGGCAGCCGAACCGCTGCATGGCCGGCAGCGCCTCCTCTCCCCGGTCCGGGTCAACGGAGATGAGCGGCAGGCGCAGGTTCGGGCGATTCCTTCGGTTGGATCTCGTGAGCTTGAGCATGCACGGATGCCTCGCGATGACCACGGCGAAGCCCTCGTGTGCGTTGGCCTCCCGAACGAGCTCCACCAGCTTGCGCTGATTGTAGGCGTCCACGTCCAGGATCTTCTTGACCCCCAGGGCCTCCAGCAGCCCCATGATGGAGATCTTCTCGCCCACCTCTCCGGATCCGTGTCGGGCCTGGTGGCCGGTCATGGCGGTGGTGCCATTGTCGAGCAGCACCAGCGTCACGTTGTGGTCATACATGGCCGCGTTCACAATGCCAGGCAGCGCCGCGTGAAACATTGTGGAGTCGCCCAGGAACGCCAGCACCTTGCGGCTGCTGTTGCCAATGGCCAGCCCCGCTCCGGTGGAGACAGAGTGGCCCATGCAAAGCAGGATCTCTCCCATGCTGTGTGGCGGCAGGTAGCCCAGGGAGTGGCAGCCGATGTCGGCCACTGTGATGGTCCCGGGGTCGATGGCGTCCCGCACCGCGTGGAAGGCGCTGCGATGGCCACACCCGGGACAGAGCTGCGGAGGACGCGGCACGACCTCCTCCGGGCCTCCGCCAAGCTCACCAGGGGATGCCTCCGAGGAGGCCTCGCCGG
The DNA here is from genome assembly GCA_024276595.1 of Myxococcota bacterium. Taxonomy (GTDB): domain Bacteria; phylum Myxococcota_A; class Polyangia; order HGW-17; family JAJRWW01; genus JAJRWW01. Next base: position 3,053 of record JAJRWW010000718.1, on the reverse strand, counting down.
CGGGAAAGGCATCCGGCCAGAGGGAGCTCAGGATCCCGTGGGTGCGCACCGGGTCCATCTCGCCCATCACCTGCTCCCACCTGGGGCGAGAGTGGATCCGACAGGTGACCCCCTCGTCAAAGGCGAGCACCTTCACGTCTCGCTCCAAGACCCGCTCCAGCTCCTCCATGACGAGCACCTCGTCGTGCTCCCGCAAAAAACCCAGCACCCGCTGCGCCGGCAGCGGGTAGGTGATCCCCAGCTTGAGCAGGTCCACGGGGGGGCCAAAACGGTGGATGTTCTCCAGAACCGAGAGGGCGCAGATCCCCGAGGAGATGACCCCCAGCCGCTTGCCCTCGACGGGCTCGACTCCGTTGGGAGCGAGCACCTCGTTGAGGGGGCTTGCATCTGCCAGCTCCGCCACCTTGGCGAGCTTGCGAAGCGCCTTTCGCTTGAGGGGAAACACCGCTGATGCGATGGGCCAGTACGGGCCATTGGCCGAGTCGAAGCGCGGTGTCCAGTCGGGCTCATGGGCCTCCAGCCGGTCGAAGCGGACCACCTCCCTGGCGTGACACACGTGGGTTGTGAGCCGCAAGAAGACAGGGCAACGGAGCCGCCCGGCCAGGGCGGTGGCCTCCTTGTACATGCGGTGCGCCTCGGCCGGGGTGGCCGGCTCCAGCACCGGGATGTAGGCCATTCGCGCCCAGATCCGGTTGTCCTGCTCGTTCTGTGAGGAGTTGGCGCCGGGGTCGTCACCCAGGACCACCACCAGCCCCCCCATGAGCTCCAGCATGGAGAGCTGAATCAGTGCGTCCGATGCCACGTTCAGGCCCACCGACTTGAAGAAGACGGCCGCCCGGTGGCCGTTGAGAGCGCCCCCCGTGGCCACCTCCAGGGCCACCTTCTCGTTGACAGAGTACTCGAAGTGGAAGCGCCGTCGGGCCGGCGGCACCGAGGTCAGTGCGCGCGCGATCTCGGGGACCGGACAGCCGGGGTAGCTGGTGATGACCCTCGTCCCGGTCTCCAGCATGGCCCGGGCCACGGCCTCGTTCCCCAGGACCAGCCCCTCCCAGGGCTCCGGGTTGATCAAGTCATCGGGAAATGTGCTCATTGCGGCAACCCGCCTAGAGGCCGGGGATGGCCACGTCGGGCGGCATGGTGAACGTGCGCTGGCCCAGCTCCCGGTCCACCATGAACAGGCCGTTGCCACCCTCCCCCGCCAGCCGCAAGGTCTGCAAAACCTCGTCCGCCGAGGCCTCCTCCTCCACCTGCTCCCCCACGAACCACTGCAGGAAGTTGTGGGTGGCGAAGTCCTTCTCCTCGATGGCCAGGGCCACCAGGTCATTCACCAGGGAGGTGACGTGGCGCTCGTGGTCCAGCACCTCCTCGAAGACCTTTTCCGGAGACGCCCACTCAGAGGGGGGCTGGGCAATGGGCTGCAGCACCACGCGCCCCCCCCGCTCCTCGATGTAGTCATAGAACTTCATGGCGTGCACCATCTCCTCCAAGGCCTGGATCTTCATCCAGGAGGCGGAGCCCGTGAGGCTCTTGTCGCCGAAGTAGGCGGCCATGGAAAGGTACAGATAGGACGAGTAGAGCTCCGCCGTGAAATGATCGTTGAGGGCTTTTTGCATCTTCTCCGACAGCATGGGTCTTCTCCTGGTATGCGCTCCCCTTTGTGGGCCCAGCAAAGCTAACTCCCCGCCCCAAGGAGTCAAGCGCCCGCGGTCGCTCCCACTGGGTTTTTTCTCGAAGGAGAAAGGCGCCCCTATCCCACCCCCACGAAGGCCTTGATGTACTGGGCTCGCTGGAAGAGATTGGTATTGGCGGGGTCCTCTGCCAGCCGGCCCCTGAAGGTGTCGATGTCCTCGTAGCCGCGCTCGTCCATCCAGGCGCAGAGCTCCTCCTTGACGGTCCCGAGGTGCTTGAGCTTCTTCGAAAAAAGCGCCGATGTCATCTGGACCGAGCAGGCGCCCGCCAGCAGCATCTTCACGGTGGCCTCTCCGTCGTGGACCCCGCGGCTGCCGCAAATGTCCACGTCCAGGATCTCCGACAGCAGGGCCACCCAGCGCAGCGCCATGCGATGCTCGGAGGGATGGGAGAGGGAGATCCCCCCACAGACCTCCTCCTTGTCCACGTCGATGTCGGGGGAGAAGAGCCGGTTGAAGAGCACCAGGCCCGAGGCGCCGCGCTCGACCAGCTTGGAGCAAAGGCGCGGAAGGTTGGTGATGTAGGGGGCCAGCTTGACAGCCACCGGCATGGTCACGCGCTCGGTGACCTGGGAGACGATGTCCAGGTACACCTGGTCCACCTGGCCACTTTTCACCTGGGGATCGGTGGCCAGGACGTAGATGTTCAGCTCCAGGGCCGCTGCGCCCGCCTTCTCCACCTGGCCGGCAAACTCGATCCAGCTCTCGGATGATGTGCAGTTCACGCTCGCAATGACCGGGATGGACACGGCGGCCGAGGCCTTCTTCACCACCTCCAGGTAGTCCCGAGGCCCAAAGCGGCCGGCGATGTCCGCCTGCAGGTATGCCAGCGCCTCCGGATGAACCGACTCCGCCAGCGACGCGGTGGTCTCCGCATACTCCAGGCGGATCTGCTCCTCGAACAGGGACTTGAGGACAACCGCGCCAGCCCCAGCCTCCGCTGCGGCCTCCACTCCAGCAGGAGTCCGAGTGAGGCCAGAGGAGCCCACAATGAAGGGGTTGTCCAGCTCCAGTCCCATGTAGCTAGTGCCGAGGTTTGCCATGGCTATAACTCCACTGTTTCTTTCGGGTGGAGGGCAGCTTTGCACAGTGGCCATGCCCAGTCAACACATGGGCCGGCGCCCTCAGGCTCGATCCGAGAATCCGCGGTCACGGCGCCGCCACCGCGCTTGCAGGGGCAGGCGGCTCACTCGCCAGCGCTTCGCTCCTGCTCATAGAGCCTGCGCAAGACGCCCGGGTAGACCGGGAAGCGATCGGCAAGGTCGAGGGTCTCCTCCCGCAGAAGACGTAGACGCGCAGCGTCGTCGGAGTGGGTCAGGGCGGAGGCGATGACGCGCCCCAGCTCCTTCATCTCCGCCTCCTTCA
>JAJRWW010000717.1 GCA_024276595.1 Myxococcota bacterium | reverse complement strand
GAGCTGACTGCAAGCTACATGCCACAGATAGTGGGTGAGCACTCCACCGGGCGCAAGGCACTTGTTTCGCAGGCAATCTCCGAGGTTGTGGGGTTTGCCACTCCTCTCGCGGACGAGACGGGACAATACGCGAGACACATGCTCCACGGGATCCGAGAGGGCCGTCGGGAGAGTAACAGGTGGAGAACAAAGCAAAAACATACATCTGGATGTCGGCGATCTGTGTCACGTTGGTTTTGATACGCTGGTGTTTCATGACACACAAGCCCCGGAGCTGGTCAGGGCTCGTAGCGCACAGGGAGGTACTCTGGGGTCCACATGGCGCCTCGAACGGTCTCCTCCAGGCCATTGAGGATGTCTGGGTCCGCGTGGCCCTGGTCAACCGCCCGACGGATGGTGGCACAGGCCACCGCCAGGGAGCAGTCACGGATCCTGTCGAGGGAGGGGAACACCGCCCGCTGGGCCAGGTCCTCCTCGGTCACCTGGGCGGCCAGGGCCTTGGCAGCGTCCAGGAACATCTCGTCGGTCACTTTTCGGGCCCGCGCCACGGTGAGCCCCAGGCCGACCCCCGGGAAGATGAAGGCGTTGTTGCCCTGGCCGATGCGGTGGACCCCTCCCTCCCAGGTCACGGGCTCGAAGGGGCTGCCAGTGGCGAGGATGGCCCGCCCGCCCGACCACCTGATGGCGTCCTCGGGGTGGCACTCCGCCTGGGATGTTGGGTTGGAGAGGGGGAACACGATGGGCTGCTCATTCACCTCGGCCATGGCGCGCACCACTGGCTCGTCAAAGGTGCCCGGCGTGCCAGAGGTGCCCAGTATCATGGTCGGGCGCGCGTTTGACACCGCCTCCAGGAGGGTGGCCTGGCCAGGGGTGGCCAGCTCCCAGCCCTCCAGCTCCTTGGCGTCTCTGGCGTGGGCGGCCTTGAAGTCCTCCAGGTTCGGGCGGTCCGTGGTCACCAGGCCGCGGCTGTCCACGGTGTAGATTCGAGCCACCGCCTCTTCCCGGGAGAGGCCGTCCTCCACCAGGGCCGTCACCAGGAGGCTGGCGATCCCATGCGCCGCGGCGCCGGCGCCAGCAAAGAGCACGCGCTGATCTCGCATGGGCTGGCCGGTAATTCGCAGGGCGCTGTAGATGCCCGCGAGCACCACCCCGGCGGTGCCCTGTATGTCGTCGTTGAAGGAGCAGATCTTGTCTCGAAAGCGGTCTAGCTGACGGATGGCGTTGCCCTTGTGGAAGTCCTCCCACTGGAGCACCGCCTCTGGGAACACCTCCGAGACCGCCTCCACGAAGGCGTCCACGAACTCCTGGTACCGCTCACCCCTGATGCGCTCGTGGCGCAGCCCCATGTACAGCGGGTCGGCCAGGCGGTCCTCGTTGTCCGTGCCCACGTCCAGGGTGATGGGCAGGGTGGCGTGGGGCGAGACACCAGCGCAGAGCGTGTAGAGGCAGAGCTTGCCAATGGGGATCCCCATGCCGCCGACCCCCTGGTCTCCCAGGCCCAGGATGCGCTCCCCGTCGGTGACAACGATGACAGCCACCCGGTCCCGCCCGTAGTTTCGCAAGAGATCCGGGATCCTGTCCCGCTGCTCGTAGCTGATGTACAGGCCCCTGTGGCGCCGGTAGATGTGCGAGTACCTCTGGCAGGCCTCACCCACAACAGGTGTGTAGACCACTGGCATCATCTCGTCGATGTGCTCCTGCAAGAGCCGGTAGAAGAGGGTCTCGTTGCGATCCTGCAGGGCGGTGAGGTGCATGTACTGCTCGATGGCCGTGCGCTTTAGCTTGAAGCTCCCGTAAACGCGAGCGAGCTGGTGCTCGATGGTAGACACCCCGGGGGGCAGCAGACCGTGCAGGTCCAGCTCCTCCCGCTCGTGCTGGGAGAAGGCGGTGGACTTGTTGACCAGCGGGTAGGTCAGGACATGCTCCCCCTTCTCATCCACGGCCATGTATCGTCGCCCGCTCACTGGGTCGATTCTCACGCTGAAGTTCATTGCTGGCTGCTCCTTGTGCTCTTTCTCGGGGCTTTTGGCGGTCGCTTCTATCACACGGGTCACGTGGGCCCGCAAGAGAGTATGATCACGCATCCTCTTTCTGGCTGAAGGGTTACTGCAATTCCCGTTCCCGGGGCACGACAGGTGTTGCTGTTGCACATGTGGCATCTCCAGTGAAATGCAACGTTGCGCGCCCCCTCGTGGCTCGCCGGGAGCGCCATAAGATGTGTGATTGCGACTCGGTATCGTTGTGGCATGGGGAGTGCATCGTTGGGCCGCAGGAGATGGAGAAGCAACCATGAGCGACACCCCTTATGCAAAAGATGTCATTGTCATTGGCGGAGGTCCGGCCGGCTACACCGCAGCCATCTACGCCGTGCGAGCCGGTCGCACCGGGCTGCTCATCGAGGGTCTTCAGCCCGGCGGCCAGCTCACCACCACCACTGACGTGGAGAACTACCCCGGCTTCGCCGACCCCGTCACCGGGCCGGAGCTGATGGCGGCGATGCGAGAGCAGGTGCAGCGCGTGGGCGCGGAGCTGCTCACAGACCAGGTGGAGAGCGTGGACCTCTCGGAGCGCCCCTTCAGGCTCAAGGTGGGGAAGGGGGAGCTTCTCGCCCGGACGCTGGTCATCGCCACTGGAGCGGAGGCCAGGTACCTGGGCCTGGAGTCGGAGCAGCGCTTTCGCGGACGTGGGGTGTCTGCCTGCGCCACCTGTGACGGCTTCTTCTATCGGGACCGCAAGGTGGCGGTGATCGGTGGTGGAGACACGGCCGCCGAGGAGGCCCTTTACCTTACGAACCACGCCAGCGAGGTCTTCCTGGTGCACCGCAGGGGAGAGCTGCGCGCGTCGCGAGTGATGGCCGACCGTGTCCTTGCCAGCGACAAGATAGTCATGAAGTGGAACCGGGTGCTGGACGAGGTGCTGGGCGACGACGCTGGCGTCACCGGCGTTCGCCTCCGGGACCCCGGCTCTGGCGAGACCGAGGAGCTGGAGCTGGATGGCGTCTTCGTGGCCATCGGCCACCGCCCCAACACCGCCTTCTTGGGCGGGCAGCTCGAGACCGACGAGGCGGGCTACCTGGTCACGGCGCCGGACTCCACTCGCACCAGCGTGGAGGGGGTCTTCGCCGCCGGTGACGTGCAGGACCCGGTATTCAGGCAGGCGGTGACCGCTGCGGGCACCGGCGCCATGGCTGGAATCGAGGCCTCCCGTTTCCTGGAGGCCAATGGATGACGAAACACTCGCCCTCGCTGACATGGCGGAGGACGAAGGACTTTGACAACGGGCCAAGGAGGCAGACAATGAGCAAGAAGATCGAGATTGGCACGGACGCCAACTTTCAGGATGTGGTCATCAAGAGCGAGGTCCCAGTGCTGGTGGACTTCTGGGCGCCCTGGTGTGGACCCTGCAGGATGGTGGGCCCGGTGCTGGAGGAGGTGGCCATGGAGTACGCCGGGAGGGCCAAGGTGGTCAAGGTGAACGTGGACGAGAACACGCGCGTGGCCGGCTCCATGGGCATTCGCTCCATTCCAACCGTCGCCCTTTTCAAGAACGGATCGGTTGAGGAGACCCTGGTGGGTGCTCGCCCGAAGCAGGACTTCACCGCCGTGCTGGACAAGGTGCTGGCCGGCAAGCTAAGCAATTGATGGCCGCCAGGCTGGCGGCGCAGCAGCCGACGCGGGGTCCTATACATGGATGACACCTGGTGGATGCTGATAATCTTCGTGGGCTGGTTCGCGTTGCAGGCCTGGGTGCTGCCGCGATTCGGGGTTTCCACGTGAATGTCTGGTGCCTGCCGGGTTCCGGCGGAGAAGCCAGAGGAGGTATCTGGTGATGGAAGCGAAGTACGGGATAACAAGGAATCTGGGCAAGGTTGACTTCGACGAGGCGGTGGAGCGCGTTACCAAGGCGCTTTCGACCGAAGGCTTTGGCGTACTCACGGACATCGACGTGAAGGCCACCCTGAAGAAGAAGCTGGACGTGGACTTCCGCAAGTACATGATCCTTGGAGCCTGCAACCCGCCGCTGGCCCACGAGTCGCTCACCGCCGAGCCGCTCATCGGCCTGCTCTTGCCGTGCAACGTGGTGGTTCTCGAGGAGGACGACTCCACGATCACGGTCTCGGCCATCGATCCGGTGCAGATGTTCCAGGTGGTGGGGAGGCCGGAGGTGGCCCACCTGGCCGAGCAGGTGGGCGAGCGGCTCACTCGGGTGATGGACAAGCTATAGGGGCGCGGGCCCACTGGAGATGCGCAGATGGTGACAAGCACGAAGCAGGACGAGATGAAGGCAGCCGTACCGGAGAAAGACAAGGCCGCCTTCGTGTGCGTCAAGGACACCATGGACGGGGCCTATCCCTCCCTGGTGCTGGCCATCAATGCCGTGAGGCAGGGGATGGAGGCCAAGGTGTTCTACTCCTTCGCCGGCCTGAACATGGTGAAGAAAGGGGGCGCCGAGCGGGCCCGGTACATTCCCGCCGGTCCCATGGGGGCCATCCCGGGCATGTCCCGGGTGGCCACGGGCATGATGAAGAAGCAGATCGACAAGGCGGACCTCCCCTCTCTGGCAGAGCTCCAGGAGATGGCTCAGCTCGAAGGGGTGGAGCTGGTGGCCTGCAAGATGTCCATTGACATGTTCGAGCTGGACGAGTCCGCGCTCGTCGACGGCGTGATCGTCTGGAACGCGGACGACTTCATGAGCTACGCCCGGAAGTGCGCGGTCTGTCTCTTCACCTGAGCCCATCCTCTCCGTCCCCCTGTCCCACAAGCTGCCAGATCCGGGCGACCAGCCCTTGCCGGCGACCTCCGGGCCTGACTGCCGCCCGACCAGAAGATGTCTCATGGCCCCGGGATCCATGTCTCGGAGGCTGTTTCATGATACATGAAGCTGAGACATGCTGTGGTCCTCAGGCCACCCTCACCTGGAGCGGTGAACCTGTCTGGGTGCCAAAATATATGCAAATAATGGCCATTGACGCCCGCATTATGAGGCGGTGGCACACCGGTTGCAGCGTGCTCCCCCGAAACAGAGCGCTGGACCATGCCACGAGACGCCAACGAGAACCTCCTCCGCACCCTGCGCATGACACGCGAGATGCTCGCGCTTGCCGACGAGGGTGACCGAGACCGCCTGGATGACTCCTGCGGGATCATCTACGGGATCATGCGAGACGCGGCCTACAGGCTGCGCAAGCTCGCCGAGTCCGAGTGCGAGCAGCACAGGGCCGCGGGCAAGTGGGAGGAGCTCGAGGACGACTCCGAGACCGTGCGCTCGGTCTGAGCGCGGGCGTGGACAGTCCACCCAACATCTCTGCCGGGCCGGGGCATCGGGCCACCGCCCTGCCCGCGGGTAGCTGCAATACGGCCGCACACGCGGCGCGGGAAAGGAATCCAACATGTGTACGCTGGTCACAAAGAACGCCCCCGACTTCACAGCCAAGGCCGTGATGGCCAACAACAGCTTCGAGGAGCTGACCCTCTCCTCGCTGCGCGGGAAGTACGTCGTGCTCTTTTTCTACCCCTTGGACTTCACCTTCGTGTGTCCTTCGGAGATCATCGCCTTTGACAAGGCCCTCGACAAGTTCAAGGAGAAGGGCTGCGAGGTGGTGGGGGTCTCGGTGGACTCCGAGTTCACGCACCTGGCATGGAAGAACACTCCGGTGGAGGAGGGGGGGATCGGCAAGGTCCGCTACCCACTGGTGGCCGACCTCAACAAGTCCATTTCGCGCGACTTCGGGGTCCTCTTCGACGAGTCCGTTGCCCTGCGAGGCCTTTTCCTCATCGACAGGGAGGGGGTCGTGCGTCACGCGGTCATCAACGACCTCTCCCTGGGGCGCAGTGTGGACGAGGCGCTGCGCATGCTCGACGCGTTGCGTTTCACAGAGGAGCACGGTGAGGTCTGCCCGGCCAACTGGAAGGAGGGGGACGAGGCCATGAAGCCCACCGCCGAGGGTGTGGCAGAGTACCTGGCCAAGCACGCGAAATGAGAACATGGGCTTGTCTGGCGAGGGTCATCGCTATAGGATGATCCCGCCGGAGCAGAGATCCCCAGGGGAACAATCGAGACAACTCAAAGGAGCCAACAGATGGCAATACAGAAGCTTCAGATCTACAAGTGCGCGCTGTGCGGAAACATCGTGGAGGTGCTCACCGCTGGCGGCGGAACGCTCGTCTGCTGCGGGCAGGACATGGACCTCCTGGAGGAGAGCTCCACCGACGCGGCGCAGGAGAAGCACGTGCCAGTGGTGGAGAAGGTGGACGGCGGCTACAAGGTGACCGTGGGCAGCGTTGCCCATCCCATGGAGGAGGCTCACCTCATCGAGTGGGTGCAGCTCATCGCCGACGGGCGGTCCTATCGGCAGTTCCTGAGCCCCGGGGCACCACCCCAGGCGACCTTCGCCGTGGACGCGGACGACGTCAAGGTCCGGGAGTACTGCAACCTGCACGGCCTCTGGAAGGCGTAGTCAGCCCGTGGCCACGAGCCTTGGGGCCGGCCTGGCCGGCTCCGGGCTGGCCCTGGGCTCCATGGAGCTAAATGATGCAGAAGTACGTATGTGATATCTGCGGCTATGTCTACGACCCGGCCGAGGGAGACTCTGATGGCGGGGTGGCCGCGGGAACTCCCTTTGACAAGCTGCCCGAGGGCTGGGTCTGTCCCGTGTGCGGCGTCGGCACCGACAGCTTCTCCCCGGCGGACTGACCGTGCCCCGGCAGCGGGTCTGGCCAGGTTGGGATCACCTGTAGATCACCAGCCAGGAGCTCATGCGGATGGAGGCCGAGCCGCTGTAGTCAGAGCCCAGGTAGTAGCCGTGGTAGGTGATCGTGGCGTCGGCG
>JAJRWW010000716.1 GCA_024276595.1 Myxococcota bacterium | reverse complement strand
TCCAGTGATCGAGGCTCCCGCCGCTCGCTGACCCGACCCTTGCCGCGCCGTGGGGGCAGAACACCGGGGGTGATGGAGCCCGACGGAACCTGCGGATCCCCCACCTTGGGCTGGGGGTACGGCTCCTTCGCATCGCGCGGCCCCCCAGGAGCGCTCGCCCGGCGGTGACCGCGCCTGGCAAAGACAGCCGGCGCCCCGGCCACCAGCGCCACGCACAAAAAGAGCGTGAAGGCCCTCGGGCTCATGAGCGCGGCTCAGGCGCCGATGGTCCCACGAGTCACCACCGTGCGCGCAAGGGCAACGATGGTGGCGATCTCGTCGCCGCGTGCCTTGACCACGAACATGGCCTTGTCCAGCTCCCCGCGGTCCAGAAACAGCCCCTCGCAGATGGTGCAGTGCTCCATGTAGATGGAGCCAAACACGGCCAGGGTGAGCTTGCCGCCGCAGGCAGGACAGGGCTGCTCCACTGTGGACCGCGCAGGGCTGGCGGGAGCACCCTCCTGCACAAGCTCTCTCAGCTCTCCAAGGGCCTCGTCGGACTTGGCGGCCAGCTCACGGATCTCGTCCTTGTCCAGCCAGACGCCCCGACATCGCTCGCAGTAGTCCACCTCCACATTCTCCACCATCTTGGGGATCATGGGGATCTCACACTTGATGCATTGGCGTTGCTCGGTCATGGGAACCTCGCTTCCTTGTCCCTTCTCACCTTCGCCGTACACCGGCCCCTAGAAGCTGATCCTGATGGGGTTCTGGCCGGCGGGGATGTTTGTGCCCTTGTCCCTCGTGGCCAGAGGCACGGCAATACCTATGGTGGTGGCAACCACGGCGGCGCCCACGGAGACCCAAAACCACCAGCGCTTGTAGATGGGCACCGGGCCACTGGCGGTGGGGGCCTTCTCCTTGCCAGGATCCGGGAGGGATCCGTCGTAGCTTACTCCCGAGTACAGAGCCCTGGCGAGTGCCTTTGCTCCATACCTCGGGCTCTTGAGGGTGGCGGACATCCGCTTGAGCAGGTTGCCGGTGCGCAGGTCGTAGAGGCACACATCCACCCGGACACCCTCGGATCCCTGCGCAGCCGGTCGAACCAGCACCACCTGGTCGACCAGCAGGAGGGTCTTGATCTCCTGCATTGCGGAGGTGGCGCGACGCTTCCCAAAGTCCATCCAGGATCGTTTCAGAGCCTGCTCCAAGAGGATGTACTTGCCGCTCCTCTTTAAGGCCAGCTCCACCTCCAGCTTCCGCCTGGTGGGGGAGAGATCCAGGGTCTCGGCGATCTTGACAAAGCCCCGCTTGCGCAGCGTCAAGTAATGGGTCCCGGCCGGCACCCCTTCGATCTCCAGTGGAGTTCTGCCAACCGAATGCCCGTTGAGGTAGGCCATCACCCCCTCCGGCCGGGTCCTGAGGATCAGCTTGCCGCGAGGCCGTCGCTTGACCCACCTGCGCGCAGAGCGCAGGAGCCTCCGAAAGCGCCTGGGCAACGCTTCCAGGTTCAGCCGTAACCTCGGCCGCCAGGTGAGGAGCCTCCTGAGCATCCGCAGGGCCTGAGCCCGCAAGCCGCTGTGGTAGTAGGCCAGCGCGAGCCCGAACTGCGCCGCGGCCAGGCGGCGCTTCTTCACGTAGGCGAGCGCCTTTGACATGGCCACGAGCGCCATGTTGAAGGCGGTGATTGCCTTGCGGTGGAGCTTGCCGTCCAGCAGGGAGTAGCCGAGCTTGAGCTTCCTTCGAGCCTCGTCCAGGGCGTCCGTGGGCAGGTCGCCGGAGAAGCTGGCCAGGATCCTGGCCGGCCGAGCTATCTTGATGCGCTTGTTCTTCTTCAGGCTCTTTTTGAGCCGTCTTGACACCTTGTCCAGCTTGCCGAGGGAGAGACCGGGCGGCTGCTGGACGAACACCGCCACCTTCAGGCGCCTGGGCCTGGCGCGAGCGCCTGCCTCGGGCGCCGCCCCGAGGGACCCACCCAGGAGCACGAGGGCCGCCAGCAGGGAGGTGCACCGGTAGCTCACCTGGCGCCCCCCATGCGCCGCACGAGGCTCACGATGAAGGGGTCGTCCGCCACGGCCTCGCGCACCAGCGCACGGACCTGGTCCTGCAGGTCCGCCGGGGCGTCAGGCCCCATCTGGGAGCCCAGCGCCCGATCCACCAGCAGGTCGATCACCTCCTGAACCTGCAGCTCTCCCCGCTCGACCCGAGCCGCCAGTTGATCCAGGTCCATGGGCGGATCGGTCTCCCGGGCTCGATCCACGTCCCTCGAAGGCGCTGCCCTCTCCACCCCTTGAGCCCCCTCTGCCCCCTCTGCCCCCTCTGCCCCCTCTGCCCCCTTGACGCTCTCAGTCCCCTGCGCATCCTCCAGGCGCTCTGCGAACCCGGTGCCACTGCTCACGCCAGGCCCATCCCGAGGATCTCCCTGCCCCGGACGGGGCGGCAGCACCGGTTTTTGATCACTGATTTTCACAACAAACCTCGAAAAGTACGTTAGCGAAATCCGACGGCTTCGGCAACCGGTTTTGCTCACCAATGGTGCAGGAGCACAGCCCTGCTGCTTGTGAGCCCGGGGAGCTTCGCCAGCCGAGGTGCGCCAGCAAAACCCCTCTGACCAGACGCTGCCGGAGCTTTGGAGAAGCTAGACCCGGATATTGCCTATCACAGACCGTGCCGTGTCGTGCTTGGCCTTGAGCACCGTGGACGCCAGGGAGAAGCGTCGGTTCTCGGCCTGCATCTCCTGCTGGAGCTTGAGAAACTTCATCGACTCTGCCTGACCCTCCTTCTGAAGCTGGCGAACCGCGTCGATGTCCGAGCCCCCGGAGCCAGTCGAGCCCACCGGGCCAACCCCGCTCCCCTGCAGCCCTCCACCCCCACCACTGGCTCCGAGCGCTCCGAGCCCGGACGAGCCGCTCCCAGAGCCCGAGCCCCCGGAGGAGCTACCGCCGAGCTGCCTCAGCCCGCCGCTGGCCGCGCCAACCGCTGCCGAGAGGAGCGGCCCTCCCACCAGGCCGCTGGCCACGCCGGCTCCCGCCAGCAGGATGTCGGCGCCCGTGCGAAGCACCTCCACGAACCTGCTCTTTGGCTGCAGAGTCTGCCGGGTGCGGGTTGTGCCCACGCTCAGACGGGCGCTTGTGGATCCAACGATTGGTGTCGTCATGGTCTGGCTCCTTTTGCCTGTTTTCCTCGTTGCCTGCTCTTGCGACTGCACGCCCTCGTGCCTTCAAGACGGGTTATCGGAGCGGCAGCCCGGTTCGTTGCGCATTTTTTCCGTGGGCAGACCGATCCGGGGCCGACGCTCTCTGGCGCCGTCTGAACGGCGGCGCCGACGGACAGGGGCGCCAGCGCTGTTGCGCTCAGGCGACGGCTTCTGTACGTTCATGGGCCATGGGCAGACAGTCCACCACGAGCGCCCCGCGCGAGAACGAGCCAACCGTACCGGGCAAAGAGAGCCGCCCCGCCTCGCCCTCCATTCGCTGGGGTCAGGAGGTCCTGCTGCTGGCCGCCACGGTGCTGCTGCTCGCCGGCGTAGACCAGTGGACCAAGGGCTGGGCGGTGCAGCGGCTGGGGCCCCTGAATCGGGACGCCTCCGGCCGCCTGCGCCCCCCCCCCACAAGGCTCCGGTGGTAGTAATCGACGACGCCCTGCGCATGAGCATCACCGGCAATGAAGGAGCCATCTGGGGGTTGGGACGGGACCTGAGCAATCGCCTCAAGCGCCCATTCTTCATCACCATGTCTCTGCTCGCCGTGGCCTTCATCATCACCCTCATCCGTACCTCGGCGCCCCCGCAGCGGCTGCGCCGTCTGGGCCTGGCTGCGGTCCTCTCTGGCGCCCTGGGAAACCTGCTCGACAGGATCCGCCACGACTTCGTGGTGGACTTCATCGACTGGCACCTGGGGTTCAACTGGCCCACCTTCAACGTGGCCGACATGGCCATCACCGTTGGCGTGGCCATGGTTGTCATTGACCTGTGGTGGCACCCCGACCCTCCAAGAGAAGAGAATGGGGATGTGCTGCCAGAGGGCGACCCGAGCTTCTCCCAGGAGCAGCCCGGGAATCCTTCACACCGCTGATTGGTTCAACCTCCAGGAGACCGCCGGTCCATGCACCCGCGCCTGTTTACCATCGAGCTGCCAGGGCACCAGCTCGCCGTTTCCACTTACGGCTTGCTGGTGGCCATTGGTGTCATGGGAGGGATCTACCTGGGCTACCGCAACGCAAAGCGGGTGGGGATCCGGCCGGACGACTACCTGGATCTCACCTTCTGGGGGTTGGTTGTGGCCCTGGCTTGCTCCCGCGCCATGTTCGTGCTCACAAACCTGGACCGCTTCCGCGGAGACTACCTCAAGGTCTTCGCCATCTGGGAGGGGGGCCTGGTCTTCTACGGGGGGGTCATTGGCGCGGTGGCCTTCGGGCTCCTGATGATGTGGCGCCGAAAGCTCCCCTTCCTGCGCTCGGGCGACGTCATCGCGCCGGTGCTCTCCATTGGGCACGCCTTCGGCCGGCTGGGGTGCTTCATGGCTGGCTGCTGCTGGGGCAAGGCCTGCCCCAGGCCGCTTGGGGTGCAGTTCGGCCGCCACAGCGTTGTCTACGAGAACCTCGCCGCCAGCGGCGGTATCCACCCGCCAGGCTCTCTCGTCACCCAGCCACTCCACCCGGTCCAGCTCTACGAGGCCCTGGGCGAGATAGTCATCTTCGGCGTGCTCCTGCACCTGGCCAACCGAAAGCGTTTCGACGGTATGGTCTTCTTCAGCTACCTCGTCCTTTACGCGGCCCTGCGCTCCATGACCGAGCTGTTTCGGGGCGACGCCGCCAGGCGCTATATATTCGAGCTGCCCATCCCCGCTCTGGCGCGGCTGCTGCACCTGCCCCCCGGGGAGCCCCTGCTCCTCTCCACCTCCCAGCTAGTGTCAATGGTCAGCGCCGCGCTGGCCCTCGGCGGGCTCCTGTGGCTCGGCAGACGCGCCAGGGAGCAGGCGGCGGCCGCAGCGGTGAGCAGCTCCGGTGAGGCCAGCTCTTGAGCAGCTCCTCCAACTTCCTGCCCGCCAGCCCCAGGGAGCTGTGGGACGCTCACCCCAGGGGCGCCGACGTGCTGCTCGTCACTGGCGACGCCTACGTGGACCACCCCTCCTTTGGCGCCGCGGTCGTGGGACGCCTGCTGCGATCCTGGGGCCTCGCTGTTGCAATGGCCCCGCAGCCAGACTGGCACGATCCTGCGGCGCTGGAGGAGTACGGCAGGCCGCGACTCTTCGTGGGGATCACCGCAGGAAACATGGACTCCATGGTCAACCACCAGACCGCCTTCCGGAGGCGACGGCGCCATGACGCCTACTCCCCTGGGGGTGAGATGGGGAGACGCCCCAACCGCGCATCGGTGGTCTACGCCCAGCTCGCCCGGCGTGCCTTCGGGGACGCCCTTGTGGTGCTGGGAGGAGTTGAGGCCTCCCTGCGCCGGTTCGCCCACTACGACTACTGGAGCGACGAGCTACGCCGGAGCGTGCTGCTCGACAGCCGGGCAGATGTCCTTGTCTATGGCATGGCGGAGCGCCCCCTCCGGGCCATCTGTGACCGGCTGGCTGGCATGGAGCGGGTGAGCCGCGGGGCCTTGTCGCGTCTGCTCGGGATTCGCGGCACCACCGTCGTGATCACCAGGCGCCAGGCTCGATCCTGGGCAATCGAAGGACGAGACGGAGAGAGGCTGCGCTTCGGCCCCCACGGCCGGGAGGGTCGAGGCCCATCCCTGCCAGCTCGTGGCCTCTTCAGGGATCCGCCGCGCCCGGTGACCTTCACGGTGAGCCGCCTGCCGGCCCACGACCGCATCCAGGAGGACCCAGGTGAGCTGGCGCGCGCATCTCGGCTGGTGGAGCGCGCCTCCAATCCGGCCCTCGGGCTGGCCTGCGTGCAGCGCCACAAGGACTCACTCTGCTTGACCATGCCCCCGGCCTGGCCCCTCTCCACGACAGAGCTGGATGCGGTGCACGAGCTCCCCTACGCTCGGGCGCAGCACCCCTCCTACACGGAGCCGATCCCGGCCTTCACGATGATCTGTAGCTCAGTGCAGATCACCCGGGGCTGCTTCGGGGGATGCAGCTTCTGCGCCATCGGGCTGCACGAGGGGAGGGCGGTCCAGTCCCGGAGCGCCCCCTCGGTGCTGCGCGAGATAGAGCAGCTCCAGAGGCTGCCCACCTTTCGCGGCACCATCACCGACCTGGGAGGCCCCACGGCCAACACCTACGGTCTGGGGTGCTCCAGCCCGGCCCGGGAGGCCCGCTGCCGCCGGCCATCCTGCCTCCACCCACGACCCTGCCCCCTCCTCGTGACGGACCACACCCCCCTGCGCGCGCTGCTGGCACAGGTCCGTCATGTCTCCGGGGTTCGCCACGCGTTCATCGCCTCCGGGATCCGCCACGACCTGGCCCTGCAGGACCCGGGCTTCTTGGAGGACCTGGTCCGTCACCACGTGGGAGGCCACCTGCACGTGGCGCCCGAGCACAGCGACCCCGAGGTGCTGCGGCTGGCTCGCAAGCCCCCGTACGAGGTGTTCGAGCGCTTCAGGGAGGCCTTCCGCCTGGCCCGCAGACGGGCCGGGCTGGAGCGGTACCTCAACCCATACTTCATCTCGGGTCTCCCGGGGTCGGACCGCCGCGCCATGGCGGCCCTGGCGCGCCTGCTGCGCGCCGAGGGCTGGCGGCCGCGCCAGGTGCAGGCCTTCCTTCCCACACCCGGTAGCGTATCCACGGCGATGTTCTTTGCGGGCCGCAACCCTGACCGACTGGCCGAGACGGTCCACACGCCGCGGACAATCGCGCAGAAGCGCCGGCAGCACGACATGCTCACCGAGGGGCTGCCTGACACCAGGTAGGTCGCGGCCACGAGCCCTGCCCACCGTTGGGCGCCAGACCCCTGCGCCTGGGCCAACCCTCGAGCCGCCGCTCCACTCCCTCTCGCGACTAGGGCTGGCGGTCGACCGACGGCAGCAAGGGCCGGCGCCCGGCTGGCCCGTAGGGATCGAAGGGGGTCTTGCCCCGGCGAAGCCGGCCCATCCACAGAAGCTCACGGCGAGTGTACGCCCGGGAGCTGGTGGCCGGCAGGTTGCGCCGGATGAACCTGATGATGACCCAGCGCGCCTGCTGGGCCAGGGCGGCATCTGCGCCGGGGCCAGGCTCCAGGCACTCCTCCCACAGCTCGAAAAGAAGCGCGCGCTTGCGCATGGTGGAGATATCCCTTCGGCCCCAGAGGCGACTCAGCCTCGCGGGCAGCAGCTCCAAGAAGCGCCGCCTCGCCCGCCGGGCTGCCTCCTGGCGAAGCTTCCAGCGCCAGGCCGCTGTCTCCCGCATGAACCGCAGCTTGGCCGCCGCATATGGGTCCATCTTCCGGGCACGCATCACCGCGTCGGTGACGTCGAAGGAGAGCTGCATCTTCCGGGTGGACCAGTAGAGCGAGCGCTTTCCAAAGGTCACGGACCCGTCCGGGGCCACGCGCGCCTTCCAGCCCTTGCTGAGAAGCTGCCAGCCGCCGCCTGGGAGCCTCTTCCAGCGATACCTGGAGGAGCTGCGCCGCCTCAGCTCGTGGATGCCCCGTGCCTCCCGTCGGAGCCTGGCCCGCGCCCTGGGGTCATCCCCTGGCCCAATCCTCCGCCCGGTGAGCTCCCGCAGCGGCTGCCCGGTTGGCTGCGCCAGGGCCACGGCCTCGATCTGAAAGACCTCCCGGGGAGCGACCCAGTGCAGGGTCGCGAGCAAGGCAACCAAGGAGGTCCATCCACACAGGCGTCTGCACCAAGGGTCCTTGCTCATGGGGTCCGAGCTCCTCCTTGTGGGTACCTGGCTCCGGCCCCAAGGGACCATCCGCGCCAGCGAACCACAACAGTGTGACCAGCTCCTGGGCCTGGCCGGTTGCCCAACTGTATGATACTGCATATGTCATGGAGACGCTGGATCGGATGCGCCACATCGCCGGCCACCTCACCGTGGACCGCTTCGTGGCCGCCCACGACGGGCTGTACGCCCTGGGCTCCTTCCCCGGGCCCTAGCTGGATGATCTCTCCCGCTGGGCATTCGTTACCCGGCCCAACGCGAGGCTGGACGACATCTTCTCGGACGCCCTGGTGGACGGCGGCGCGGCCCTCATTGCAGGTCGCTTCCTCCGCAAGGTCGAGAAGACCGACAGGAACCCCTGGCGAGGGCGCATCTCCGTGGGTCGAGCAAAAAACAGCGACGTCATCATTCGCCACCCGTCTGTCTCCAAGCTGCACGCCCACTTCTTGACCCCCCCGGGGCAGGACCCGAGCAGCGACAACGGGTACGAGCTGCAGGTCGTCGACCTGGGCTCCAGCAACGGCACACGCCTCAACGGGAGGGACCTCCTCGAAGGGAGCCCCAGCCCCGTGCACCCCGGCGACCGGATCATCCTGGGTGAGGTGACCCTGGAGATGCTGACTCCCGCAGATCTGTACCACAAGCTGCGCACCATGTTCCCCACCACCGCTCCCTCCTCCCCGGCTGCCCGGTGAGCCCTGCCAAGATGCGCACACCTGGCGCTGCAGCTCACCCCACGCGGCCCCCACACCCCTCGACCCCCAGGTCCAGCCTACCGCCTCGGATCCCCTGGAGAAACCCCACGCTGCTCGCCCCCATGGAGGGTGTGGGCCACCCGGTCTGGCGGGCCCTGGTGGCGGCCCACGGAGGTCTGGGGATGGTGTGCACGGAGTTCGTCAGGGTTGGCAGGGGCCCACTCCACCTACCCTCTCTGCTGCGACGGGTCGAGCGCACCGCGGACCTGCCCCTGAGTGTGCAGATCCTCGGCTCTGACCCGAGAAAGCTGGCAGAGGCCGCCCGGGGGCTCTGGGCCTCGGGCGTGGATGTGGTGGACATCAACCTGGGCTGCCCTTCCCGCCGAGTGGTCTCCAAGGGGGCTGGCGCCGCCCTGCTGCGAGATCCCGACCACCTGTATGATCTCCTGGCGAGGGTGCGCGGTGACACCCAAGGGCTCCTCTCGGCCAAGATCCGCGCGGGTCTCGACTCCTCTGACCAGCTAGATGCCCTGGGCGACGCGGTGCAGGCAGCCGGCCTGGACATGCTGACAATCCACCCTCGAACCTGCGCCCAGGGCTACAGCGGGCGGGCCGACTGGGGCCTAATCAGGAGGCTGAGCCAGCGCCTCTCCATCCCGGTGGTGGGCAACGGCGACTGCCTCTTTGCCGCGGACGTGGACCGGATGCGAACAGAGACCGGCTGCGCTGCGGTGATGATCGGAAGAGGGGCTCTGCGCAACCCCTGGATCTTCGCACAGGCAGAGGCCCTGCGCGCCGGCGGTCGGGTGGCCGAGCCCAATGGCCGGCAGGTGCTGGCGTTCCTGAAGGAGCTCACCGCTGCCTACATGGGGGTCCTGGGCGACCGACCTGGGCTGGTGTGTGGGCGCCTGAAGGAGCTCCTTCGGTACCTGGGTCGATCCCTGGACGACGGCGGCGCCTTCATCCGCGAGGCCCTCCGCTCACCGGACACACCATCTCTGCTGGAGGTGGCCGAGAGCCACCTGGGCGCCCTCCCCGCCCGAGAGCTGGACCTCGGCGCAGCGGCCGCACATGCGCCAGCCCGGCTCCCGCAGCCACGACCGGAGCGTCTATAGCCAGCCCAGCCGCTGGCCCAAAAAACAAGCTCCGTAGGTGAACACGAAGGCGATGACCGGGGTGGAGACCCAGGCCACGAGGATGTTCGCCAGCACCCGGCGGTTCACCGTCCGGACGCCCTTGACCAGACCAATGCCCAGCACTCCCCCGACCACCGCCTGGCTCGTAGACACTGGCACCCCCACCACGGCGTACATGTGCACCGTCACTGCCTCGGCCAAAATGACTATGAACGCACTGAAGGCGTCCAGCTTCACCAGGCCGCTGCCAACGGTCAACATCACACCTCGGCTGAAGGTGACCACACCAAGGCAGATGGAGAGGCCCCCGATGACACAGGCCTGCCTGGCGGTGAGCATCCCCTCACCCACAAAAGCTCCCGTGACGTTGGCGACGTTGTTGGCACCCAGGGCGTAGGCTCCATAGGAGCCAGCCATGACCAGCCCCCAGCGCATCACGAAGTCGTACTGGAACAGGTTCAGGCCGAGCAGGTTCATCACCTTGCCCAGGAGCAGATACAGGATCACCGCCGCGACCAGGGCACCGATGGGTGTGCCCACCCAGCAGGCAACTACCTTCCCGAGCACCCCAATCTGCAGCTTACCGAAAAAGAGACCCACGGCAATGAGGGCACCCACCACCGCCTGAGAGGTGGAAACAGGGAGCCGCATCCAGGTCATGATTGTGACCGTGAGCGCGGCCACCAGCCCCGTGAGAAAAGCCGTGTTCAGGGTGGTCTTGGACATGGAGCCGTAGGTGTGCATGCCCTCCGCCCCTCCGAGCACAGAGCCCAGAAAGACGAACAGGCAGCACAATAGCGCCGCTGTCCAGAACTTGAGCATCCTGGATGCCACGGCGGTGCCGAAGACGTTCGAGGCGTCGTTCGCGCCCAGCGCCCAGCCCAAGTATGCCCCTGAGACGAGCTGCCACATGAGGCGCTATATCCGCTTCTTCAGAGAGATGATCTCCAGCCGCCCGGCCACGTTCTCGGCGCTGTCGGAGATGTCGCCAATGAGCTGAATGAGCTCTCGCAGCATGATCTTGGAGAAGCCATCCAGGTCCGAGGCAAACACCTCCCGGATGAGCTTCCCCTCCAGCCGGTCGGACTCGCTCTCCTTCTCGTCCACGGGCAAGACCGCCTCTCCCACCTCATCGGGGGAGGAGAAGAGCTTGTCCACTGTCTTGCGCACCAGGCGGTAGGCCTCCACGTTCACCTCCACGAGCTCAGCCACGGCCGCCCGGTAGGCGTCGCCAACCTGCACCTGCTGCGTGTCGAGCATGAAGGAGATGGTCTCGGCCAGGTTGGGCATCTTGTCGAAATGCTCCAGCAAGCCCAGGATGTCTCCCCTCGACTCGGGGAGAAGCGAGCGACTGTAGAGCATCTTTTCGATCCGGCGCAGAAGATCGTCGGCCTCGGACTCCGCCGCGTGGATACGTGCGTCGATCTCTCGAAACTGCTCGCAGGGCCCGGAGCCGAGGTAGCATCCCACGGCGAGCTCGAACTCCTCGATGGCCCGGTCCGCCACTTCGAAGTACTCTCCGATGAGCCTCCGAACCTCCTTCTCACGCCTGAAAAAAAGCGACATCTCTTTCCTCCACCTCGGCACCGAGTGCTCGGCAGAGGGTATTGCATTACCGCGGTGCTGTCACGTTTTGGCGACCTCGGCAGAGCGCCGCAAGGGCTCACAGATCTCCATCCTCCGCCGAGGCCCTCTCCGCACGATCCCTCGCCTCCGCTGCCTCCAAAAAGAGCTTGAAGTACTGGACGGCGGAGAAGATGGAGAAAAACAACGAGACGTAGATCACCGACAGCCCCACCGAGTGAAAGTCTATCACGTGGTCTGTGCCCAGCAGGGGGTACGGGAAGTGGAGGATCAGGAAGGCGATCCCGATAAGCTGGAAGGCTGTCTTGTTCTTTCCGAAGGGGGACGCCGCGATGACCAGCCCCTCCGACACGGCGATCCCCCGGAGCCCGGTGATGGCGATCTCCCTGCCAATGAGCAGCACGGCGATCCAGTCGGGTACGCGGCCAATGCGCACCATGTACACCAGCACCGCCATTACCAGCAGCTTGTCCGCGAGGGGGTCCAAGAACTTCCCCACCGCGGTGATCATCTTGCGAGAGCGGGCCAGGTATCCATCCAGGGCGTCGGTCACCGAGGCCACCAGGAATATCATGCACGCCCAGAGGCTGCGCACGGGGTCGCTGTCGTCGATGAAGATGAGCACCACCGGGATCGCCCCAATCCGCGCGAGGGTGATGAGGTTGGGGAGGTTGGTGAACTCCTCACGGATGGTCTGCCTGCGTCGCGCCCGACGCTGTCTCTTGGGGGTGTTTGGCTGCGTGGACACTGGTATCAGCCCTCACGAGGCCTGCGCCTCAAACAAACTGGGCACTGAAGATGGGCAAATGTGTGCCATAAAAGATCACGGAAGCTGGCTGCGAGAAGCCGGGGGACCCGGTGACTTGCGCAGGAGCAGCACTCCCTCCCCAACGCAGCACAGCATGGGCCTGAGGGGATGGTCACCCTCTGCCTCTGTGCCCAGGGGCAAGGTCTGGGGTGTGATCCGCCCCATCCAGCCCACGAGGTCCTCCTCCGCAACGTGGACGGTAACCTCGGGCACCAGGCGGACCTTGCGGAGCTGGTCCACGCCAACGAGGGCCATGCGCCCCTCGCCGCGGATGTGGATCAGCTCAATGGGGCCACCCAAACCCCTGACCTTGCCGTTCTCCCAGTGGAGTGTGGATTCGAACGCAAACAGGTACTTCAGCCGCAGGTACAAAAAGTCATCGAAGAGCTCCAGCACTGTGAGTCGATCTGCGCCGGCATCGCAGAGCAGCACCCCCTCACCGAGCACCTTCACGAACCTCCCGCGATCATCTGCCATGGGCTCGTCCACAAACTGCCCCTTGGATCGACGGTTGGCCTGCTCGAAGGCCAGCTCCCCGCTGTAGGCGGAAAGAAACTCCTCTCGGATGAAGCCGTCCTCCTCGAGCGGAAAGATCAACCCGCTCGGTGGCAGCGGCCGCATCCGCCCCAAACGGGCGCCCAGATCCACAAAGCCCGTGGAGGCGAAAGAGAAGATGGGGACTGCCTCGCCCCCGTTCGCTCCCTGCCCTGCCCGCTGCTCTGGCTCCTGGCCAATGTCCACCTCTGCCAGGGCTTCCTGCTCCCTCTGGGCCTTCTCAGCTTCACCATCGAGGCCGGCGCCAGCGCGCTCCGCCGACTCGACAGCCCCTTCGGCACCAGCGGGGAAGCCCTCGGCGAAAGGCTGCGGCAAGATGCCCGAGTCGCTGGGCCAGGGCTCCCGAGGGGCAACAGCCTGGTCGATCACAGCGTCGATCTCGTCATCCAGGCTGTCTGGAGCCGAG
>JAJRWW010000715.1 GCA_024276595.1 Myxococcota bacterium | reverse complement strand
GAGTGGCGACAGATATTCAACGAGGCCTGGCGCCTCATGCGTGACTTCTACTGGACCCGCGACATGGCAGGCGTGGACTGGAAGGCCATGTACAACAAGTACAAGCCGTTTCTGTCGCGCGTCACCACCCGAGAGGAGCTGCAGGACCTCATTGGCGAGATGGTGGCGGAGCTCTCCCTGGGACACACCTACGTCTGGGGAGGAGATCAGCGCCGCGCCCGCCGGGTCAACGTGGGCCTCCTCGGGGCGGACCTGGTGCCAGACCCCTCCGGGCGCCTGCGCTTTGCCCGCATCTACCGAGGGGCCAACTGGGACAGCCGACGACGCTCTCCCCTCACCCTGCCCCACGTGGGGGTCAAGGAAGGAGAGCTCCTGCTGAAGGTCAACGGGAGACCCGTCACCGCCTCGGAGAACATCTACCGCCACCTCCAGAGGGCCGCCGGACAGCGCATCACCATCACCGTTGGCAAGACCTCGAGCCTGGCCAGCGCCAGGCAAGTCGAGCTGAAGCTCCTGGGCAGCGAGCGGAGGGTTCGCTACGAGCACTGGGTCCGAAGGAACCGCGAGTACGTGTCCAGGAAGACCGGCGGCAAGGTCGGCTATATCCACATACCCAACATGATGAGCCGGGGCATGGTGGAGTTCGCCCGCTGGTTCTACCCCCAGGTGCGGAAGCAGGGCCTCATCGTGGACGCCCGCTGGAACGGCGGCGGCTTTGTGTCGGCCATCATGGTCAAGCGCCTCGCCCGCAAGATCCTCTCCTGGCGTCGGTCGAGGCTGGGCTGGGTCTCTCCATACCCCAGCAACACGCTCAATGGCCGGGTGGTGGTCCTCACCAACGAGAGCGCCGGCTCCGACGGCGACATCTTCTCCCGGGCCGTTCAGGTCGCCAAGATCGGTCCGGTGATTGGAACCCGGACCTGGGGGGGAGTGGTGGGCATCAGCCTGCAAAACCCCCTGGTGGATGGAGGAATCTCCACGCGTCCCGGCACCTTCGCCTGGTGGGAGCCGAAGCGTCGCTGGCGCCTGGAGGGAGAGGGGGTCACACCGGACATCGTCGTGGACAACGATCCGGGAGCTGTGTACCGAGGCCGGGACGCCCAGCTCGACAGGTCCATCGAGGTGATGCTGCGCCTCCTCCACGAGAGCCCCCCCGCCGAGCCCATCTGGGGCCCCTCACCGGACAAGTCCAAGGATGCCTGGGTGAGAAGATACGGCCAGACCGACAAGCCCTGAGCGGGGCTCCGGTTCGGTTCTGGTTGACGGGCGGCAGGAGGTCGCCTACGTCTGATCCCCTCGGCGCGAAGTGGAGACGACCATGTCCAAGGTAGTGCTCATTACGGGCTGCAGGTCCGGGTTCGGCCTCGGGGCGGCGGTGGCGGCGGGCCGGGCCGGCTACACGGTTTACGCGGGGCTGCGGGACCTCGACACCGCTGACGGCCTGCGGTCGGCCACGGCGGACCTCCGCGTCCACCCGCTGCAGCTCGACGTGACCCGGCCCGAGGAGCGCGGGGCCGCAGTGGCCCGCATCGCCGAGGAGCAGGGGCGCCTGGATGGGCTGGTGAACAACGCCGGCGTGGCCCTCGGCGGGTTCCTCGAGCAGGTGGAGGAGGACGAGCTCCGGCGGCTGTTCGACGTGAACGTGTTCGGCGCCTGGGGAATGACCCGGGCCTGCCTGCCCCTCATGCGGCAGACCGGCGGCGGAGTCGTCATCCAGGTCTCCTCCATGTCGGGTCGGGTGGCCTGGCCCGGGCTCGGCGCCTACGCCGGGTCCAAGTTCGCCCTGGAGGGCCTGAGTGAGGCGTGGCGTCACGAGCTCCAGCCCTTTGGCATCCGGGTGGTGCTCATGGAGCCCGGCGCCTACCGCACGGATATTTTCGGCCGGAACCGGACGCTCTGCCGCAACGCCAGGGCCCCAGACAGCCCCTACGCGCCCTGGATGGCCTCGCTGGATCGGCTCTTCGCCAAGGTGGTGGACCGCATCGCGCGCGATCCCCAGGAGGTCTCGGATCGAATGGTCGAGCTGCTCGATGATCCCCGCCCGCCGCTCCGGGTGCCCTTTGGCCCCCTCGCCCGGCCACGGGAGAGGATCCGGCAGCTCCTCCCCTTCGCCCTCACCGAGCTCGCCTTTGCCCAGGCCTTCAGGTGGCTCCGAGACGACCAGGCGTGACATCGACCGCGCTCCTTGATACGACTGAGCACCGAGCCGGCCGGCCGGCCACGCCTCCCCGGTGCCTGCTCGCGGCCGGCTGATGGGATCATTGACAGGCACCAACTGGATCGATATCAGGGAGCTGGGCTGCGATTCTTCTTGCATGTGAGGACGCCTCGGGTGCCATCGAAGCAGGCGAAGACAGTGACACTCACGGTGCTGAAGGCCGGGGTCTGCCTCGCGCCCGAGCCAGCCGTGGTTACCGGGGGCCGCCTGCGGATCATGCGGGTCCCGGCCCTGTTCGGGCTCATGGAGCACCCGACCCAGGGGCCGGTGCTCTTCGACACCGGCTACCACACTCGATTTGTCCAGGCCACTCGCCAGGTGCCCTTCCGGGTGCTCCGACTCCTAACGCCCCTGCGCATGGACCAGGCCGAGAACGCGGGCGCCCAGCTACAGGCCCGGGGCATCCCGGCCAAGGCCGTGCGCCACGTGCTCCTCTCGCACTTCGACCCCGACCACATCGGCGGCCTGCGGGACTTCCCGGCCGCGCGGATCGTGGCCACGGCCGAGGCGTGGCGAGGGGTGGCGGGCAAGACCGGGCTCTCGGCCCTGTGGGCGCGACTCCTGCCCGATCTACTGCCCGACCACATCGAACGGAGGCTCTCCCTGGTGCGCACCTTCGATGACCCGCCCATCGGCCCCTTCGCCTCGTCTCACGACCTGTTCGGCGACGGGACGATCCGGTTGGTGGAGCTGCCCGGGCACGCCCGGGGTCAGGTGGGGGCCCTGGTGGCGGCCGATGACGGCAAGACGTACCTCCTGGCCGGAGACGGGTGCTGGACACGTCGGGATCTGGAGCGAGGGGTCGGCCCAGTGCACCCCTACCTGGCCCAGGACCGGGCCGCGCAGGTGCAGACCTACGAGACGCTCCGCCAGGCCCGGAGGCTGCCCGGCGTCGTGGTGGTGCCCTCCCACTGTCCCGACGCTGCGCGGGAGCTGGTGCCGGGTGGCCATGAGAGCTGACGCGAAACCCCAAGGGCGCCCT
>JAJRWW010000714.1 GCA_024276595.1 Myxococcota bacterium | reverse complement strand
TCACCTCCAGGCCGTTTCCCCGCAAGAGCACGGCCCGGAGGGAGCGGACAAAGTACTGGGCGGGCATGACGTTAGCGATTACGCGCAGCCCAAGGGGCATGTTGTCCACCGGGAGGATGAACCCGGAGAGCAGCAGCGCCGGCAAGAAGGTGGAGATGGCCGCCACCTGGGACGCCACCATCTGGTTTCTGGTCACGACGCTGATGACCAGCCCCTGCATGAGAGAGGCCAGCAAGAAGATCGAGGAGACGCCAAAGAGCAGCAGCAGGCTCCCCCGCACGGGCACGTCGAAGAAGGTCACGCCCAGCGCCAGCACCAGGAGCACCTGCACCAGGCCAATCAGAAAGTAGGGGGCCAGCTTGCCCAGGATCACCTCCAGCCGCCCCACTGGGGTTGCAAAGAGCTGCTCCATGGAGCCCCGCTCGTACTCCCGAGCGACGGTGAGCGAGGTGAGCATCACCGCCACCATCACCAGAATAAGCACCATGAGGCCCGGCACCAGGAACACCGCGCTCCTGAGCCCTGGGTTGAAGAACGTGCGCACCCTGATCTCTGTGGGCACCTCGACCTGGCCCACCACCCGCGCGAGCTCCTCTCGGGAGGCGGCCAGGGAGACCGCGTTGGCGTAACCAAGGGCGATGGACGCGGTGGTGTTGTCCGCTCCGTCCAGCAGGAGCTGGGCCTGGGCGTCCTCCCCGCGGCGGAGCTTCCGCCCGAAGCCCGCGGGGATCACAAGGGCCGCCTTGGCGGAGTAGGACCGGAAGAGGGTCTCCACGTCCTTTGGGTCCTGCCTGCGGGCGACCACCATGAAGGTGTCAGAGGCTGTGAACTTGTCCACTAGCGCCCTGGACTGGGCCGTGCGGTCCTGATCCACCACCACCATGGGGATCCGCTCGATGTCGAAGGAGACGGCGTAGCCGAACAGGAAGATCAGCACCACTGGCATCCCCAGGGCGAAGATGATCATCTGTGGATCCCGCGCAATGTGCAGCACCTCCTTGCGGGCCATGGCCACGGTCCTCAGCACAAGCCCCCTCACTGGTCAGCCTCCTCGGCGCCAGTGGCCGCCTCGCTCCCGGCCACCAGCTCCAGGAACACGTCCTCCAGGGTGGCCTCGGCGGGCTCCACCTCCACTCCCGAAAAGCCCAGCTCCGAAAGAAGGGCCACAAAACACCCGATCTCCCTCAGCTCCCCGGTCACCCTCACGTGCAGCCTGCGACCGAAGGGCTTGATGGCCAGCACCTCCGGCAAAGAGCCCAGGGCGCGCGTCATCTCCTGGGCAGTGGGGCCGCCAAGGATGGCGTGGATGGTCCCGGGCACATGGGCGACCTTCAGGCCCTCCGGGGTGTCCAGGGCCACCAGGCGACCGTCCACCATGAGCCCCACCCTGCCACAGTACTCGGCCTCGTCCAGGTGGTGGGTGGTCACAAACAGCGTCGTCCCCGCCGCTGCGAGCCGACGGATGATCCTCCAGAACTCCCGTCGGCTCACCGGGTCCACCCCGGCCGTGGGCTCGTCGAGAAAGAGCACCTTGGGCTCGTGCAGAAGCGCCGAGGCCAGGGCGAGCCGTTGTCGGATCCCCCCGGGCAGGGCGCTCGTCAGCTCGTCTCGCCTGGCCGTGAGCCCCGACAGCTCGAGGGCGGCCTCCACCCGCGCCGCCCGCCGCCTCCTGGGGATGGCGTAGGCGCCAGCGAAGAACCCCAGATTTTCGCGCACGGTGAGATCCATGTACAGGGAAAACTTCTGGGACATGTAGCCGATGACCCGCTTCACCTGCTCGGGCTTCGAGCGCACGTCCTGACCGGCAACGGTGGCCTTCCCCTCTGTGGGAGCGAGCAGCCCGCAGAGCATCCGGATGGTGGTGGACTTGCCGGCGCCGTTGGCCCCCAGGTAGCCAAAAATCTCACCCTGCTGCACCTGGAAGGAGACCCCGTCCACCGCCGTGAACTGGCCAAAGCGCCTGGTGAGCCCCTCCACGCGGATAATTGGCTCAGGGCTCACGGCTCCCCCCTCTCACCTGCGAGCAGCCCCAGGAAGACGTCCTCGAAGTCGGGCCTCGTCGGCAGGGGAGGATCGGCGAGGCCAGTCCCGGCCAGCCAGCCCTCGAGCTGGCCCACCGCATCCCCATCTACCAGCACCCGCATGGCTCCGCCGTGGAGTGTGAGCGCCAGCACCTCTGGTCGCTTCTCCAGCGCCTCCTCCAGAGCCACGCGGTCTGGACCGGACACCAGGAGCGTCCTGTGGGGAAACCTCCGGGCCAGCTCCAGCGGCTCGCCCTCTGCCAGCAGCCTCCCCTGGTGGATGAGCCCCACCCGGTGACACCTCTCCGCCTCGTCCATGTAGGGCGTGGCAAACAGCACCGCCATGCCGTCTGCCACCAGCTCGTACAGGAGATCCCACAGCTCCCTGCGGCTCACCGGATCCACGCCGTTGGTGGGCTCGTCCAGCACCAGCACCCGCGGGCGATGCAGCAGGGCACAGGCCAGCGCCAGCTTCTTGTACATGCCCCCGGAGAGGGCATCGGCTCTGCGAGCGGAGAAGCGCTCCAGCCGCGTGATCCGCAGCAGCCTGGCCCGCCGCTCCTGGAACCTGGCCCGGCTCAACCCGAAGAGCCTCGCGAAGAAAAGCAGGTTCTCGTCGATGGACAGGTCCCCGTAGAGGCTGTAGCGCTGGGGCATGTAGCCGATGGCCTCCCTGGCCATCCCCCCCTGGTGCGCCAGCCGTCCGAGCACCCTGGCCTCCCCGCTCTCGGGCAGCATCAGCCCCGTGAGCATCCGGATGGTGGTGGTCTTGCCAGCCCCGTCGGGACCCACCAGGCCGTACAGCTCTCCCGGCCTCACCGCCAGGGAGAGGCGGTCAACGGCGAGGTTGTCGCCAAAGCTGCGGGAGAGCGCCCTCCCCTCCAGCAC
>JAJRWW010000713.1 GCA_024276595.1 Myxococcota bacterium | reverse complement strand
GTCGAGCTGCTCCCGACCCTGGTCGAAGTAGACCACCTGCAGGTGCTGAGCCATCCGTACATGCCCCTCATCCGCCTTCAGCTCGCCAGCGAGGATGCGCAGGAGCGTGGTCTTGCCGCTGCCGTTGGGGCCCACCAGGCCTACGCGGTCCCGTGGTCGAAGAAGCAGATCCAGGCCGCGAAAGAGCGTCCGGCCTCCGAGGCGCTTGCTCAGGTTCCGCGCCACGAGCAATCGCTTGGTCTTGCGCCCCGAGGCGGCGAAGTCGAGCCCTGCCCTCCCCACCGAGCCTCGGGACCTGAGCTCCTCCAGCTCACCCACGAGGCGGCGAGCCTCCTCCACTCGCCCGCGCGCCTTTGTGGTCCGCGCCCTGGGGCCACGGCGGAGCCACTCCAGCTCCCTGCGAACCCTGGTGGCGAGCGCATCCTCCCGCTGGCTCCGGGCCACCAGCGCTGCCTCCCGCGCCTCCACGAGCGCTGCGTAGCTGCCCTTTACCGCGAGCATTCCGCCGGGGTGGCGGCGGTCCAGCTCCACCATTCGGCTGGCCACCCGCTGCAGGAATGCGCGGTCGTGGCTGACGACCACATAGGCAAACCGGGCGGCGCCGAGCAGCGACTCCAGCCACACGATTGACTCCAGGTCCAGGTGGTTGGTGGGCTCATCCAGCAGCAGCAGGTCGGGCTCGCACACAAGGGCCCTGGCAATGGCAAGCCGCTTGCGCCAGCCGCCAGAGAGGGTACAGACGCGCTGGTCCAGATCCCCAAACCCCAGCTTGCTGAGGGTGATGCTGGCCCTCACCTCGTGGGCGGCCGTGTCCTCGCTCAGGTCTGGCGGCGCATCCGCCAGCGCCGCGAGGAGCACCTGGCCCAGCGTCCGCTCCCCATCCAGGTCCGGGTCCTGCTCCACGAAGGCCACCCGGAGGTCCCTCCTGCAAACCCGCTCCCCTTGATCCGGCTCCTCCCTGCCCGCCAGGATCCGCAGGAGCGTGGACTTTCCCGAGCCGTTGGGACCAACCACCCCGAGACGGTCCTGCTCCTCCACGGTGATCGAGATCCCCTCGAACAGGGGCACCTCCCAGTAAGACTTGGACAGATCGCGGCAAGAGATGAGCATGTGGGCTTTCTACGCCCACGGGCGCGCAAGGTAAAGGGAGAAGCCATCTCGGTCTCGGATGCGCCGAGAGTTGACAACGGCCCTCGCGCCAGTGAGGCTCCTCCCATGGACACCACACACCCTTCGCTCGTGGAGGCCATGGGGCTGCGGCCTTTGGGCCTGCGACTTGGCCAGACCCTCGTGGCGCTCCGCGGCACCGATGACGTGCCACCCACCCGACTCGGTCTTTCCAGCCTTCGCACTCTGCGGCCACGCCTGGCCATCCCCCTGTGGATGGGGCGCTTCTTCTTGCCACGCACGGTGCTCCTCACGCATCTTTTCAACCACCGCCAGACGCCAGTGGAGGCCGGCTGGTCAGTGCGCCGCACCCAGGTGGAGGACTTCCGCGGGGGCGAGCTGACCTACGACAGCCACAACGGCACCGACCTTTCGGTTCCGGTGGGCACCCTGGCGGTCGCTCCGGCCTCGGGCGTCGTCGCCAGGGTTTTCTCCGAGTTCAACCGTGGGGGCCTCAAGGTGGTCATCGACCACGGCGATGGGCTGATGACCTGCTCGGCGCACCTGGCGCGCGCCCTGGTCGAGGAGGGCCAGCCCCTCGTGGCGGGGCAGCCCTACGCCGTGACCGGCTACAGCGGCCTCGACGGCATGGCGACCTTCCCCTGGGGCGTCCCGCACATCCACTTCAACGTGTGGCTCGACGGTCTCCCCGTGGATCCCTTCCCCCGCGCAGGCACGAACGAGACATCTCTTTGGATCGACGGCTGGCCCAGGCCAGTCCCCAGGCCACCCAGGCCCAAGGCACCCAGGATCTCGCACCCGCCGCCCACTCCGGAGAGGCTCGCCGGGCAGTTCAACAACCTCCGGGTGGACGCTATCATCTCCGCGTGCAGGTCCCCCCAGGTGCGAGCCCACCTCGAGGCCATCGGTCCCCTCCACCTCAGAGCCGCCCACCTCGTGTCCGAGCTGTGCTACTACCCCACCCGCTTCCCCGAGAGGGAGGGCGTTTACCGCGCTCGACATCCCCGCCGCCCCAGTCTGCACCTCCCCTTCCAAGGCGAGGACATCCACGCGGTGGCCTTCGCCGACGAGATTTGATCGCGCCCAAAGCCTCACCTTGACCCTGGCCACACGAGGCGTCTATCCTCCTGTGGTCCACCAGCTCCGCGACCTGCCCCCCAGGGAGCCCGGCCCCCCGAGCCCCACAGCAGGCGCCAGCCAAGGAG
Source organism: Myxococcota bacterium (assembly GCA_024276595.1). Taxonomy (GTDB): domain Bacteria; phylum Myxococcota_A; class Polyangia; order HGW-17; family JAJRWW01; genus JAJRWW01. Next base: position 883 of record JAJRWW010000713.1, on the reverse strand, counting down.
CCGCCATGACCCGTGAGAAAAGAACCGGCCCACCCGGGCCATCTCCACGCCCAGACCTCGTCTTTGTTCCCTGGCGCTCGGGCACCATGTCGACAGGTCTTTGGGCGCGGATGCGCCTGCCTGTGCTCTCGACCCTCCTGACCGCTGTGACCACGGTGATCCTGCTGACGCTCCCGGCGGCCTGCAGCGACGACGGCCAGGGGGCGGACGCGAGCACACCCCTGGACGCGGACCTGGCCCTGGACGCGGGCGCGGACGGATCGCCTCCGGCCGACGACAGCTCCACACCCGACGCATCCCCACAGCCCACCCTCCATCCCATGTCTCCACAGGAGCTCCACGCGGCCCTGGGCAGCAAGGACTTCCTGCTGGTCAACGTGCACATCCCCGACGCCGGGGAGATCCCGGGAACAGACACCCATATCCCATACACGGACGTGGACGCCATGGTCGCTTACATCGGCGCGGATCTGGGCGTGAAGGTGGTGATCTACTGCCTCACGGATCACATGGCTCTCATCGCCGGGCCCTCGCTCGTTCAGCGCGGGTACCTCAACATCTACTACCTGCAGGGGGGCATGAACGCCTGGGTGGCAGCCGGGTTCACGCTGGATCCCTACCCTTGACGTGAGGCTGGCGGCTCATCTATCCAGATCCGGCCGCGAGGGGCTCTCCCTGGGGAGTGGCTCCGTGGCCTGCGGTTCTGTCCGCCTCCGACTCCACCCGGAGTCTGCGTCTCACAAATGACAGGATCTCCACGCCGGTGGCCGCTGCCCCCTGGGTGAAGTCCCGAAGCGCAGAGACAAGGGAGCCTGCGCCGCTCCAGCTCCCGCGAGCATCCATGCCCGCATCCATGCCCGCATCCATGCCCGCATCCATGCCC